>CAXTSK010000154.1:0-9610 GCA_964246655.1 uncultured Pyrinomonadaceae bacterium | reverse complement strand
GCCCGCGGCCGGCAGCGGCCCGACGGGCTGCGGCAGGTTCGCGTCGTAGACCACCTCTACGTCGTTCGGGTTCACCTTGAGCCCCGGCCCTTGGCCGACGGAGATGACGGCGCCGTCCGCGCGCAGGCCGTCGCCCGCCGCCACCTCGGGCGTCGCGAGGAACGGTATCCACTTCCCTTCGACGAAGAGATAAGCGATGTTCTCGTCATCGACGAAGACGGCCGTGCCCTCGTCCGGGCCTGTGTAGTCCCACTTCTTCCCGTCCCACTGCGCGATGTTGCCGGGCTTATTGGCCCAGGGGTTCTTCGGGAGCGCTTTGCTCACGTCGCCGGGGTTGCCCGGTATCAGGTAGCGGTCCCCCACCTTTGAGCTGTCGGGTGGGGCTGACAGCTTTCGCGTCAACACGGACTCCTGCCAGTCGAGCCCCGCGATTCTCGCATCGACGTAGTGCTTGGTCGTCAGGTGTTGCGGCTCGACGGGATCCTGGCCGGAGACGGGGTTGAGGAAGTTGATCCTCTCGCCGCCGACGTTGCCCTCGATGCGGAGTTGATTGCCCTCGAACAGAAGGCCGCTGTTGTCGTAGAGCAGAAGGGCATGGACGTGGTCGCCGCGCGGGACAGTCCAGGAGTCGCCGTGGTCGGCCGCCGGGCCGATGGGTTGCAGGTCGTTGCGCTCCAAATCCTTGAAGGTGATGAAGGCGTGGCCGGGGCGCGGACTGTTTTCCTCGGCGCGCAGGCTCGCGCGCACGCAGTCGAGCAGCTCCGCGACGCGCGTGAGGCTGTAGCGGAAGCGCTGGCGGTTGAAGTTCTCTTGCAGCGCGATATCCTTCAGGTCACCCGAGGCGAAGGTGGCCTTGATCCTGGCGACGGGGACGCAGACCGTTTCGGGTTCGGGCTCGGGCGGGCAGGGGCCGAGCCACATCTCGGCCTCACGCGTGTTCGCCGTCTGCGGGTCAACCACCTGCACCTTGAACGGAGGCGTGGGGACGCCTGCGCCGCCCGCGAGCTGTATCTCGCCGACCGACGCGGGCGCCTGCACCTGGTAGACGTAGATGAAGAACTCGCCCTTGCGCAGGCTGAGCGGCGGCGTGGGAAACTGCGTCGGCGGCTGCGGGTTCGGCTCGATGAGGGTGCCGTTCGCGACCGTCTCGCTCAGCGTCACGTTGTTCTTGTCCTTGAGCGCCGTCACCTTCAGGGCGACCTCGAAGACATCACCCGGGCGAACCCAGACGGGCGCGACGCGTTCGACGACGAACTCGTCGGAATCCTTCAAAGGCTCGTCCGCGGACGGGCGCCGGACGGTCTGGCGGTTGAGCCAACGGTCGCAGGAGTAAGGCGGCTTCTCTATGGGCGGCGCCGTGGTGAGCGTGACCGTGTAGGTCTCGCCGATGCGGTTCGACTCGCACGCCTCGTCGCAGGGCGAGCCGCCGAGCGAGGGGACGGGCTCCCGCGGACACTCCTGGTACTTGAGGCAGACGAGCAGGTCGAGGACGGCCGCGCCCGTGGGCGCGAGGTCTTTGGGGACGACCTTGGCGAGGTCAACTCGCGCGCGCTCCGAGACGGTGACCTCGCGCCCGAGCGGGTCGAAGGCGACGCCGGGCTGTAGCTCGACGACGGTCGCGTCGGCGCCGTCGCCGACCGCGGTCACCTCCAGCCCGCAGACGATGCCGCTGCCGAACAGGAGGCGGTTGATGAGCCACCGCTTGCTGTTGAAATACTCCTGCTCCCTTAAGAAGTCCCGCACCGTCATCAGCTTGCCGTAGAAGTAGCGGTTGCGGTCTACGGAACGGGTCAGATAGTCCACCGCGGTCAGTTCAGTCGCCATGATGTGCCTCCGTATCAAACGCCGCTTAAGTGAGAGTAATGTCCATGTTCAGTCGTGATTTTCTTTCCAACTGCCCGGCCTCGTCGCGGTCGCCCAGAACCGTGTCGCGCGGGATGGCCGATTGCAGGTCGAGCCGCGCGGACGGCTGCGAGAGGTACGTGTTCACGCCGAGGTACGTGTGCGTGTCGAGATGTATCCAGGGCTGAAGCGCGAGCAGACCGGCGCAGGTGTGCGCGGGCTTCTCGGCGTCCACGATGCGGCGGACGGCTTTGCGCTCCTCCTCCGTGAGGCGGCGGACGATCTTGTGCCCGTTCTTCTTTTCAGTCCGGTACGGCTTGAGCAGCACGCAGAAGCAGTAAGGGTCGGAACCGTAGAGCGTCCGGTAAAGCTCTTCGAGGCTTCGGCCCGCCGCTTCGGTCGTGTGCTGCGCGGGCGCCGACTGCGCGCAGCCCGTCGTCTGGAAGTGCTCGACGACGAGCGGGCGCTCGCCCGTGAAGATTTCGATCATCGCTTCGAGCCCGTCGCGCGTGCCGCGCTGCTTGTAAAGCTCGGGCGCGCGCCTGACGAGTTCACGCAACTGCTCCTCGCTCCAGCTCTTGTCCACCGAGATGGAGAGCCACGAGGCGAGCCAGCTCAGGAAGTCTCCCGTCGCCAACGACGAGTCCACGTCGAAGTAGCGCGCGAGGTGGCTGATGACCCCTTCGGTGCCCGCGAAGAAGGTCTCGAAGAGCGAGAGGAAGCGTTCGAGGAAGCCGCGGCTCTGCACGTCCTCCTGGTAGACGGCGGGCAGGTAGCGCAGGTACGTGTCGCGCGGAAAGTCGAGGCGCAGGCTCCCGATTGACGGCGCCTTCTCCTCGCCGCCGAGGAGGTCGATCCGCAGCCAGAGGTAGCGGCCGACGCCGCCGAGTATTAAAGCGTCGCCCGCGTTGACCGCGGGCACCGACCAGTCGAGCGCGTCGAGCGCCGCGGCGCGCGTCGCACGCTCCTCGTCGTCGAAGTTCGAAGCCTCTTCGATGTAGCGGTCGAGGTTGTCCGTGTTGCTCCCGACGGTGACCTGCTTGTCGTCGGCTGCGCGGTAGGAGATTTGAATCTGTGTGTTGCCGGGGATGTCCGCGTCGAGGACGAACTTGTGCCACTCCGTCCCCTCCTCCGCGCTGTCGAGCGAGCGCGAGAAGTAGCGACCCTTGACGAGCGAGCTGCCGGACAGCTTCGTGTACCTGAGCGCGGGCTTGAGGACGGATATCTTTCTCTCCTTCTCCTCCTCGCCGTAGACGTAAATCCAGTCCTCGCTGTCGAGCGCCAGCGTCAGCGCCGAGCCGCGAAAGTCGCCGGCCTCGCCGACGTACTTCCCTCCGCCGTCGAACCTGCGGATGAAACGGTCGTCCTCTTCGGTCGAGGCGACCGAGCGGCGCTCGCCGACGTAGAGTTCCCCGCGCGAGTCCACGGCGAAGCCCGAGGGCTGGAACCTCGCGGGGAGCTTCGGCGAGGTCAGGTCGAAGAGACTGTCGAACGCGCCGTCCAAACCCGTGTCGAACTTCCAGACGCGCCTGGCCGTCGGGTCGAGCACGTAGAGGTAACCTTCGGGCGAGAGCGCGAGGTTGCTCGGCTGCGCCGCGGCCAGCTCCGCCTCTCCGAAGACTCCCGCCTGACGGCCGGCCACGTCGAACTTCATCACCGCCTTGTTCTCGCCGTCGAGGGCGTACAGCTCGCCCTCTGCGCCCACGGCGAGGTCAACGGGCGTGAAAGGCTTCGAGGGCACCCAGCCCTTCGTCGAAGGCATGGAAGCGGCGTCCACCGCCCAACGGATCTGCCAGTTGATTTCGGCGAGCGCGATGATCCGCTGCCGGGCCTCGGCGTCGGCCACGTAGAGCGTGCCCGGCGCGTAGGTGATGCTGGTCGGCTTCTTGAGGAGCGCGCCGATGCAGGCCAGCGGCTCGACCGTCTTCTGGGTCGAGTCGTAGACCCAGATCGTGCGCGCGGGCGCGTCGAGGATGTAGAGGATGTGGCAGGGGCCGACGGCGAAGTCCGTGACCGTGACGCCGCCGGTCAGCTCTTCGAGCATCATCTCGGTGTCGAGCGTGTACACGTAGCCGCGCCGCACCGCGAGCCGGTCGCCCGACGTGTCGAGGTTGACTTGCAGGCCGCGCCCCCACGCCGAACTCTTGTTCAGCGTCAGGAAACTTCGCTCTTGGACTTTACAGGTTGTCACGATCTCACCTGCCGCTCCTGCACTCGGATTGTGGCGTGACGATCTCGATGCTGTGCGCGCCCGGGTAGACGAGGCTCTGCGGCGGAATCAGGATGTTGCCCTCGGCGCTGCGCGCGACGCCGACACCGGTCGCCGCCAGCGTCACCTTCTCCACGCAATCGACGCCTTCGACTGACTCGATCAACTGATAAATCTCCGAACGGAAGACCGTGCGCCCGAACGGCCAGCCTTCGCCGACCGGGTCTTCGTCAAGCGGCAGCGGCCGCAGGAAGTCGTCGAGACGCTTCTGCACGCGCGCGAGCGTCTCGGCCTGCCCGAACTCTGGAAAGAGCTTGACGGTCGCGCGCACGCTGACGCCGACGTACTCGGGGCCGACGACGTGGACGCGGGTTGTCAACAGTCGATGCCGGTCGAGGTGCCTGCACACCGTCCGCACGAACCCGTCGCTCGGGAACGGGCGGAGATTTGACGAAGGGCTGTAGGGCACGACGACGACCGTGACCGACGCGGGCGCCTGCGTCTCCGGGTAACCTTTGAGCCCCGGCGCGTAGAGCGGGATGGCGCGCGCACGCGCCACGCGCAGGCCCGGCGTGTTGAGCGCGAGGTATTCCACGTCCGCGTCCGTCACACCGCGGTACTGCGTCTTGAGTTCGCGCCGCGCGCGCGCCTCCGCGTCTTCGAGCGCCTCACGGTCGAGCCCGCCCGCGGCCGCCGCGCGCTGCTCGATGTCGAGTAGTTCGAAGAGCCGCGGGTCGGTCTTGACGTGAAAAGGTTTGGCGAAGCTTGTGAGCGACAGCGCCGTCACGTTACCGGCCGCGCCGCCGCCCGTCTGGAAGAAGACGACGCGGACGTTCTCTTCCGCCTCCGACGCGGGCGCCGGCGGGATGTCGCCGTTGACGCCGTCGCCGAAGCGTATCTGTCCGGCGCACGGGTCGAGCACGTAGTGCGTGTCCTCGGGGCCGGAGGCGTCGAAGTCTGCGACGCGAGTCCAGTCGCGCCAGCGCGCCTGCTCGCGCTTCGGCTCGTACTCGACGACCGTCGCGGGCGACTCTTCGACGACGGTCGTCGGGCAGGCCGCGGCCAAAGAGATGCCGACCTCGCCGTGGATGTTCCCGCCGCCCTCGCCCACCTCGACGTAGTATTCGCACTCGACCTTCTCGCCGGCCCTCATCCGCTTGAAGGAGAAGACGGCTACGTCGTCGCCGAAGGTCACGTCGCAGCGCGAGCCCTGGTCGGGGCGGAACTTGAGCGCGCCGCGCAGACGCTCGCGCACCTCGACGTTGCAGATCTCCCGCCGCGCTTCGAGCGTGAGCTTGATCTCGCACTGGTTCGCCCCGGTCATTGACCAGACGGCGAACTCGCGCGTGCGCGTGAAGCGGAGCAGGCACCCGCCCTCTCCAGTCTCGGGACACCCGACATCTTTCGTCTCGGTCGAGACGCGCTCGGGCCGCGCGCGCTCCGCGACCTGCACGACGAGCGTGTCGGGCACGACCGGCGTCTGCCGCAGCGTGAAGGTCTGACCCGGCAAGCCGTTGCTCCGGCCGAGCACGCGCGGCTCTTCGAACGAAGGCAGGTACGAGACGAGCCGCACGGCGTCCGCGCCTTCGGGCGGAATCCTGCCGTGCTCGCCGTCGCCGAAGGCGAGCGCGGTCACGCCCGCCTCGCTGTCTTTGACGATGGAATATTTCTCTTCATTCGGCCCGAGGCCGGTGAGGTCTTCGGCGTGCTCGACCGCGGCCCAGTCCTTCCAGCGCCCGTCGTGCTCGCGCACCTGCACGAGGTTGACGCCGCCGAGCGCGAGGTAGGTGTCGGTCTTGAACTTCTGCTTCGGACTTCCGTCGCTCGTGAACGAGACGACCTCGCTCAACGTGTCGCGCTGCGCCGTCGGCACGGCGTTGAGACGAATCGTCTCGATGAGCGGCGGCAGCTCGTACGCGCCGTCGAGGACGGTCGCGCGCAGCCAGTAGAGGTCATCCTCGAATGGGTGGACGAGTCGCTTCGCCATGTCGGGCGGCGCGGTGAAACGCAGGCGCCCGCCCCGCGAGAGCATCAACGTCTCGTCGCCTTTCAAGAGCAGGAAGGGCGTGTCGTAGAGCGCGCGGCGCAGGGCGCGCGGCGTGCCCGCGGCCTCGGCCGCCGCGTCGAAGAACTCGCGCGCCGCGACCGGCATGTGCTCGTAGGCGAAGGAGGGGCGGACGAGTTTGAGGAAGTCGTCCCTCATCTTGAAGCAGCCCGCGACGGCCGAAGCCTCTTCGCCCACGGTCAACCCGAGCGCGCGCTCCACCTCCGCGACTATCTCCAGCGGGCGCCAGTCAACGCCGTCGTAGTACTCCCAACCCACGAGCGCCGAGGGCACGACCTCGGCCTTCTCGTCGCCGTGGCTGCCGCGCGCGACCCGGTAGTCTTCGTAGAGCTTGACGGTGAGCGAGACCTGCTCCCCGGCGGGAAGCGCGCGGTCGAGCCCGACGTAGAGGCGGCGACCCGCCGAGGCGTCTTCGCCGAACGCGTAGAAGGAGAGGCCGCTCGTCTGGTTGGTCTCCGTGTTGTCCTTGAGCGTGTTCTTCGAAGAGCTGAGCACCTTCGTCAGCCGCGCGGCGACGACGCGCAGAGTCTCTTCGGTCTCGAACGTCACGCCCTCTTCGGTCGTGAGCTTCGTGCCGCGCGGCACGATCAGCGGCTCGTCGGTCGGCTTCTTGAAGTTGAAGGTCATGTCGGCGCGCGCCTGCGCCGAACCCTGGGGCTTGATGCCGAGCAGCTTGAGAAACTTGAGGTGGCTCTCCGTGCCGACGCGGTTAAGGTAGAACTGCTGCATCTCGGCCAGCCACGAGAAGAGCTCGACGAAGGTGATGCCGGGGTCGTGCCGGTTGTGGTCGGTCCACTCCGGCGCGTGCCGCGGGATGAGCTTCGTCGCCTCCGCGACGAGGGCGGCGAAAGTCTTGTCGTCGAGATTTGGCTGCGGCAGTGTCATCGCTCAAACTCAGGCCAAAGCTTTCACGTCGAACTTGTGCCCGCCGCTGTAGACGAGCGTGTAGACGGGGACGGACACGTCGAGCGGGAGGTCTTCCGACACGACGCGCGGCTCGGCGGCCTTCACGCCGCCGGGCGTGACCGGGCTCAGCGTCATGCGCAGGTTCTCGATGTGATCCATCCCCGGCACGGCTTCGAGCAGGCCGTAGAAGTCCGAAAGGCACGGGAGCCGCCCGAACTCCCAGCCCGTCTGCGTGTAGCCGCCCGTCAGAGGATGCAGGAACGCTTCGAGCGCGGCGACGGCCGCGCCCTCGACCTGCGGCGCGAGGTCGATGGACTGTGCGTAGATGTCGGCGTTCACAGACACCTCGACGTAGGCGGGGCCGCTTACCTTCACCTGCTTCGGGAAGGCGACGCTGGAGGCGGCGCGCTCGCGCAGGTATTGCTCGACGCGGGCGCGGAGCTGCGGCGAAGGGACGGGGCGCGCTTCGGCGCTGCCCGGGACGATGATGACCGTGACCCAATTCGTCTCGTACTCGCCGCGGTCGTTGAAGAGCGGCAGCGCCTTGACGCGCGCGACCGCCTGCGAAGCCTCAAGTGCAAGCTGCTCGAAGTCCTCGGCCGTGACGGCGCGCCCGCGGTGGCGGATGGAGCGCGGCCCGCGCACGATGGCCGACTCGACCAGCTCGGTGTCCGAGCCGCCCCCGGCCGCCGCCGGGTTCAAAACCTTATCGACGAAAGGAATCGTGCTACGCAGCGTGACGATGAGGCTCGCCGCGACGTTGCCGCGCGCGCCGCCGCCCGCGCGGTAGGTGGCGACGATGTTGTCCTTGCCGATGGGCGGCACGGCGCCGCGCTTGCCGTCGCCGAACTGCACCTGCCCGAAGGTGCGGTCAATGGCGTAGACGCGGTCGGCCGCGCCCGCCTCGGCGAGGTCATCCGAAGGGCTCCAAAGGATGTAGAAGCGCGTCAGGTTGCCGGCGTCGTCGAACACCTCGCGCACGCCTTCGGGCGTCTGCTCGGCGAGGGTCTTGCGCTCGCTCTCGGTGAGCGTCGCCAGCTCGTCCACCCAAATCTCTTCGGCGACGACGGGCGACTTGGCGAGCGTGTACTTCTGGTCTGCGATGCCTGCGCTCGAACCGACAATCTCGTCGCGGACGGTCTCGGACTGCACGGCCCACGCCGCGTTGAGGTAGAGGCCGTTGAAGACGGGCGCGGGCGCGGTGCCCGCCAACACGGTGCCGCTGACGAAGGGCAGGTCGAGCGTCTCAAGCGTTTCGGTGCACGGCTCCGCCTTGCACGAGCAGGGGTCTTCGGCGGGCGGCGGCGCCGTATCAACGGTCGTCGGCTGCGGGCGCGTGGCCGGTTGCACTTGCACTTCGCTCGCGAGCGCCGGTTGGGGCAAGGCGTGCGACGGCTTGAGCGCGGCGAGCGAGCGCACGCCCCTGTCGCGCAGAAGCGCGGAGAGCGCGGTGTGGAGGCTCGCCTCTCTCCGCTTCGCGACGGCCCCGGTGAGTTGCGACGCGGCCGCGTCGGCGAGCGCGAGCGAGTTCGCCGCCGCGTCGGCGAGCGGCGTGAACTTGTCTTCAACGTCCACGGCGCGAATCCAGTAGAGCGTCTGGCCGTAGAGGCGTTCGGGGGCGAAATCGGACGGGCCGATGAACTCGACCGTGCCGCTCTCGGTCAGGTTCTTCGTGCCGTCCGTGACGAGCAGGCGCGCCCACTCGCCCACCGTCTCGCCCGCGGGCAGACGGAAATACTCCCACTCGATGCGCGGGCGGTTCTCGTCCGCGTACTCCTGCTCCTTGAGCGCGAAGAAGAGGCTGATGGGGCCTTTGAGCGGCGGCTGGTCGAAGCCGAGGTAGAGCGTCTGGTGGTCGTCTTCGAGCGCGTCGAACGGTTTGAGGGTCGCGCCTAAGCCGCCCTTCTCCGCGTCGATGGGGACGGAGTCGTACTGTAGGTTGTTGAGCGTCAGCACGTAGTCCGGCGTCACGCCCGTGACGCTGTAGGAGATCTTCAGCGACGTGAGGCGCGGCGGCTTGATGCCCGACGTGTCGAAGACGACCCGCATGCTCTGCGACGGCGGGCTCGTCACAGGGTTCTCGACCTTGAACTCCTCCTGCCCGTAGTCGCCGAAGGCGATGCGCGCGCGGATCCAGTAGTTCTCCTGCCCGAGGACTTTCGTCAGCGCCATGTCTTCGGGGCAGGTGAAGACGAGCGCGCCGGGCGTCGTCAGCGCCGCCGTCCCGTCGAGCATGTCTTCGAGCGCGAGCCAGCCGCCGCCGTTCCAATACTCCCACGAGAGTTCGGGCGTGGTGCGGTCGGGGTCGGGCGCGAAGGTGGGGCCGACGGTGACGACGCGGTCGAAGTACTCCTTGGCCGCTGCCTCGCGCAGGTCTTTCGTCCACGCCAGAGAGGTGCCGCGGTCTTGAATGATGCGCGCCGTCTCTTCGACCGAGAGCTTGAGCAGGTCGGCCGTCGTGTTGACGCCCGCGGCCCTGAGGCGGCGCGCGCGGATGGAGCCGATGCCGTGTACGCGCTCCACGTCGCGCTCGACGGCGCCCTCGGGCGGCGCGTTGATTTGCAATGTGACCTTCGCGCCGCGCTTCG
>CAXTSK010000153.1:0-9669 GCA_964246655.1 uncultured Pyrinomonadaceae bacterium | reverse complement strand
GATTCGTGTCACCCATCTTCGGCTCGGCGGAATGCAACATCCCGTACGTGGGGTCGGGGTCGGAGGGTCTGTCCCGCGGCGCCGCCACCGCGGCGATGATGGCTTGCACGGGCAGTTCGGCCC
Organism: uncultured Pyrinomonadaceae bacterium; assembly: GCA_964246655.1. Classification (GTDB taxonomy): domain Bacteria; phylum Acidobacteriota; class Blastocatellia; order Pyrinomonadales; family Pyrinomonadaceae; genus QHXN01. The sequence goes on along the minus strand of CAXTSK010000153.1, from coordinate 9,546 downwards.
CGTCTTTCGTCACCGCCTTCTCGACGACGACCGACAGCGCCGACTGCGCGGCGCCTTCGCCTTTCACTTTGACTTCCGTGATACGCCCCAACAGCTTCGAGCCCTTCGGGATGACCACCTCGCCGCCGACCAAGACATCGCTGACCGTGCGGAGCGTTAACTCCTGCCCGGCGACCGCGCTCTTCGACTCCGCAGTTTTCGTGAGGACGGCAAATACGATGCTGACCGCGGGGGTCTGGGCGCCGGTCTGCGCCACGGCCGAAGCCGAATAGGCGAGGATGAGCGCCGCGAACACGCAACTATACTTTTTCACGTCCCGCCTCCGTCACGGTAAACGTCCCGGCAACTTTCTACCTTTATAAACCGAACGAGTCGCCGCCGCCACTCGGTTGAAGAACTCAGCGGCCACGGCCGTCTGAGTTGCGTGGAAAAGCGAACAGGCGCGTCAGCCTTGGGGGCTTCGCGCCTGTTCTATGTCTGGCTCACTGTCCTCACCCCAGCAAACCAGTAGGCGGAAGGATTCACCAGCCGCCCGAATGGCTTGGTTTATACCTGACCTCGGAGGGCAGCGTCAACGATTATTCATGAGGGCCGATTCCAAAACATTAGACTTAGGCGGCCTTGCCGAATTTGTGGCGTTATCTTGGCCAAGGCACGCTCATGGGTGTCGGGCAAACAGTTATTTAAGCACAGGTAATCCAGAAATTCCGATGAAATCCAGAAATATATATCCAGAAATGCCGATTTTTGCAGGGCATTTGTCCTAATCCTTGGATTTTTTCACAAGATAATGGCGTGCTTAAGCTGGCATTACTTTTGCTCCTCTAAATTTTTAGGCGCTTGATAGTTTTAAGCAGAATGACTTTAGGACTGTGAACTTTCATACCTTTGTCAAAACTTAAAACTTGAAGTGCCCGCTCTACTGTCCCGCCTTGGTTAGATAGAGGTAACTTCAACACAAACAGTTACAGCAGGGCCATAACAGTCGGACGTAGCCAAAGGGCTGCCCTTTCGCTACGCCTGCCGGTGCTTTGTTGACGAGTAATCATCATCACTCAAGTTCTCTGAGTAGAGAGCAACCCGCTGCTGCAACAACTTCGATGGAGGGAAAAGCAAGATGCAACATGTAGCACAAGCGTGCAAAAAAGATTGGCTAATCAGGCTCACGATGCTCGTAGCCATCTTTACGCTCTGCTTGTCACCGGCCTCCGCACAGGAGACCACCGGTAACATCCAGGGTACGGTTAAGGATCCGACCGGCGCCGTGGTCGCCGGGGCGACCGTCACGGCGACCAACGCCCAGCGCAGTTTTAACGCCACGACCAACGAGGGCGGAGAGTACAACTTTAACAACCTCCAGCCCGGCACGTACACGGTCACGGCGACCGGGGCGGGGTTCAACACCGTCACCAGGGAGAACGTCCCGGTCGAATTAGGCCGCACGCTTCAGGTGAATTTTGACCTGGCCGTCGGGGGGGCGTCGGCGACGGTCACCGTCACGGCGAACGACGAGCCTCTCGTTGATGTCTCCTCCACGAAGACGGCGACGAACATCACCCAGCAGAAGATCGAGCTGTTGCCCAAGACTCTTCGCTTCTCTTCCGTGCTCGAAGTGGCCCCCGGCGCGAGGAACGAAGTGAAGGGCGGCGGCCTCCAAATCGACGGCGCCTCCGGCTCCGAAAATGCCTACGTCGTCGACGGCCTCGAAGTGACCCGCATCAGGGAAGGCACGCTGGGGCTGAGCAAGAACATCCCGTTCGACTTCGTGCGCGAGGTGCAGGTCAAGAGCGCCGGCTACGAGGCCGAGTTCGGCGGCGCCACCGGCGGCGTCATCAACGTCGTCACGCGCTCCGGGTCAAACGAGTTCCACGGCGAGGCGCGCTTCGAGCTCGGCCTCGACGAGCTGAACGCGAGCGACCGCGCGAGCCGCCGCTTCGACCGGCTCCGCGCCGCCGCCCCCGTCTCGCCCACCGCGGCGCAGCTCGCGGCCGGCGTCAAGCCCAGATCGTTTGTTCCCGACTACTTCAGCCACCCCGACGGCAAGTCGAACTTCAGGCTCTTCGCGCCGGCCTTCAACCTCGGCGGCCCGATCATCAAGAACAAGCTGTGGTTCTACGGCAGCTACGCCCCGCAGTTCGAGCACACTGAACGCAACGTCCGGCTCATCAGCCAGATCAACCCCGGCGCGACGGTCAACGGCGTGATCAACCCGACGGGGAGCATCATCCAGCTCGACAGGCGCCCCATCAACTACACCAGCAAGTACGACTACATGATGCTCCGCCTCGACTACTCCCCTTGGGAGAGGCTGAACATCAACGTGACGGGCATCAACAGCCCGATCAAGTCCGGCGGCCCGACCGCTGCCCTGGCGTTCGAGACGACCAGCGCCGCCACCTTCGGCAACCCGGCCTATCCGCTCCTGGGCGGCTACACGCCGTCGAACCAGTTCTCCGGCAACGTCACCTTCACGGCGACGCCCAACCTCGTCATCAGCGGGCGCCTCGGCCGCACCTACCTGAACGACAAGGGCACCAACTACAACGTGCCCGTCGGCCCGGTCTATATCATCCAGAACGCCTGCTCGTTCACGGGCTGCCCGGTGGGCTCGACCGCGACCGGCAACCCCGGCCCCATCACCACCAACAGCCAGACGCTGTTCGACATCACGACCCGCAGGAGCCTGTACCTCGACGCCACCTGGACCAAGCGCGTCTTCGGGCAGCAGCACAGCATCAAGGGCGGTTACCAGCGCACCCTGCTGGCGAACGACGTTAAGACCGGTCTGGCGGGCGGTCAGTTCCAGTTCTTCTACGGCCAGCCGGCCCCTGTGGCCGGCAGCCCCAGCGGAACTTTCGGCTACTACAACTACATCATCTCGGGCACCCAGGGTAAGGCCGAGAGCAACAACCAGGCCCTCTACATCCAGGACGCGTGGCAGCTTCACCGCCGCGTGACGCTCAACCTCGGGCTGCGCACCGAGAAGGAGTTCGTCCCGAGCTTCCCGCTGGACGCGACCGGCCACCCCGGCCTCGACACCAGCAACCTGGCCGTTGACGCGGCGCAGCCGATCTCGTTCGACTGGCGTGACAAACTCGCTCCGCGCATCGGCGCCGCGTGGGACGTGTTCGGCGACGGCAGGCTCAAGATTTACGGCAGCTACAGCGTCTTCTTCGACACGATGAAGTACGAGCTGCCGCGCGGCTCCTTCGGCGGCGCCGTCCAGGTGCAGACCTACCACGCGCTCGACACGCTCGACTTCCGCAGCATCAACGAGGCGAACCTCCCCGGCAAAATCCTGTTCCAGCGCGACGAGCGCGTGCCTTCGCTCTTCAGGCAGACCAACGCGGCGGGCAAGTCGGTCTCGCCGGTCGATCCGAACCTCCTGCCCGTACGTGAGCATGAGTACACGGTCGGCGCCGACTACACGCTCAACCGCGACATGGTCTTCAGCGGGCGCCTGACGCGCAAAGCCCTCGACCGCACGATTGAGGACATCGGCATTCCCTTCGTCGGCCCGGGCGGCACGGTCAACGAGGTCTTCCAGATCGGCAACCCCGGTTTCGGGACTTCGGTGAGCGAGTTCGAGGCGTTCGGCCTGCCGGCGACGCCGAAGGCGATTCGCGAGTACACAGGTCTTGAACTTCGCCTCGACAAGCGCTTCTCGAACAACTGGTACGTCAACGCTTCGTACCTGAGGAGCAGGCTCTTCGGCAACTACTCGGGCCTGGCGAGTTCGGACGAGACGGGCCGCAACGCCCCCAACGTCAACCGCTACTTCGACCTGCCCACGATTGCCTACGACGGCTTCGGCAAGCTGAGCAACGGGCTCCTGCCCACCGACCGCCCGAACACCTTCAAGCTGTTCGGCGGCTACCGCTTCAACTACGGCCTCTTCTCCAAGCGCATGGAGACGGAGTTCGGCATCTCGCAGTACATCTACCAGGGGACGCCGATCAGCACGACCGTCAACATCGAGACCATCGGCACGGTCGACGAGGTCAGCGACTTCGCTCCCTCCTTCATCAACGGCCGCGGCGACCTGGGGCGCACGCCCGTGTACACCCAGAGCGACCTGGTCATCACGCACAGGTTCCGCGTGACGGAGGGCGTCTCGTTGAGGTTCCAGTTCAACGTGCTCAACCTCTTCAACGAGGCCAACGTCCTCGACCGCAGCGGCGCCCTGATCCGCACGTCCTCGGCGACGGTGAGCGCGGGCAACGAGTACAACGCCTCGGCCGCCAACGTCCAGTACGAGGCGCCGACCTACAACCAGGCGGTGGCCCTCTTCCTCCAGGGTAAGGGCGACTACCTGTCGCACATCCCCGGCGGCCTCGACGCCGTCAAGAACCCGTTCTACAACCTGCCGACCACCTTCCAGGGGCCGCGCAACGCACGCTTCAGCCTCGGCGTTCAGTTCTAAGAAAACGGTCTGAAGCCTTCTCTTTGGCGCCCGCCCCTGTAACGGGGGCGGGCGCTTTTTTTTTAAGGAATACCCGGCGGGCTGCCGTGAAGAATCGAAACGGGCGTGGCTTCGGTGGCGCGTGCGTGTTTGATTACTTGCTGCCGCCGGTCTTCGCCTTTTGTCGCAGGCGCTCGATGGCTTTTTTGTAGTTCTCTCGCTGCTCGGGCGGTATCTCTTTCGACCCGAAAGACTTCATGTATGCTTCAAGCGCGTCGGCGGACTCCGCGTACCGGTTGCGCCTGCCGTACAGGGACGCGAGGATGAAGTACGCGTCGCGCACCTTGCGCTCCTGCGCGACCCTCTTGAGCACCTCTATCGCCTCCGCTTCGGTCGCGGCGTTTTTGGCGAGCGCCTTCCCCAGGTCGAAGGCCGCCTCGGTCGAGTGTGGGTTGAGAGCTGTCGCGCTGCGGAGCGCGCCGATGCCCTCGTCGAGTTGATTCAACTTAACCTGCGCGACGCCGAGCGAATAGAACGCCAGCCACCCCCCTTTATTCACCGCGACGGCGCGTTTGAGCAGCGGGACGGCATCCTCGAAATCGTCGCGGTTGACGTAAGCCGTGCCGAGCAGAACGAGCGCGTCGTAGTAGTCCGGGAATATTTCCAGGGCACGCTTTAACGAAGCGACGCCGCTCTCAAAAGCGTTTTCCTTTAAACTTCGTATGCCCTGCTCCAGCTCCAACTCGGCCGGTTTCGGCACCTCTTGATAGAAGACGGTTCCTTTTGCCCTGGCGGCGGCTAACGCGGCCGCATCCCTTTCCGCCTTTCTGGGGACGAGTTGAAACGTGACGCGAAACACCTCGGCCGCGCCGCTGCGGGCGCTGAACGGCTGCGCTTCTACCCTCTGCGTTTGCCGCTCGTAATCCGTCCCGACAGGATCGACCTCCACGTAATAGTTTCCGCTGGCGAGACCGCCGAAGCGGAAGCGCCCGGAGCCGTCGGTGTAGGTCTGGGCGATCTGGGCGTAGCCGTCGTTTTTAAGAAAAACGCGGGCCTCACTTACCGGGCGGCCGTCGGCCGTCACCGTCCCGTCAATGATGTTTCGGTTCTGAGCCTGCGCCGGCGCGCCATACAGGTTCACGGAAATGAGAGTTGCGGCGATGAGATAATTTAAGAGCATCGCGTCAAACTCCTCTTCAGACTATCGGCCCTGAAATGAATGACGGCCGGGGACAGGATGCCCCCGGTCGGTCGCCCTGTTCAATTATAACAGTACGCCTCACCTTACTATAATTTTTACTCTCAGCACCAAGCCTCACTCGTCCCCCGAACGGTCTGCGAGGTGCGCGACGACCGTCACCAGCTCGGCCGGCTCGACGGGCTTCGGCACGTGAAGTTGGAAGCCGGAGCGGAGCACCTTCACGCGGTCTTCCGCCCTGACGTACGCGGTCAGGGCCGCCGCAGGTATGCGCCCGCCGCGTTCCGGCGGCAGGGCTCTGACCCGCGCGATGAGGGAGTAGCCGTCCTCCTCGGGCATCCCCACGTCGCTGATTAAAACGTCGGGGCGGAGGTGTGCCATGGCCTCCAGCGCCTCGGACGCCGACCCGGCGGTGATGACTTCGGCGTGGCAATGCTCCAGCACCGCCCGCAGCATGTCGCGGGTGTCGGCCTCGTCGTCCACGACCAGCACGCGGAGTCCCTGAAGCGCGGGCGGGCACTCGATCTCAAGACGGGCGGCGACAGTCCGAACGGGGCTGCGCTCCGCCAGTTTCATCTCTTCCTCAAGCGCGACGAAGGGCAGGCTGACGATGAAAGTCGCGCCCTTCCCCTCGCCCTCACTCTCGGCGCGGATGGAGCCCCCGTGCAGCTCGACCAGTTGGCGGACGATGGACAGTCCCAGGCCCATGCCGCCATGGATTCGGTTGGTGCCGGGGTTGGCCTGCCGGAAGCGGTCGAAGATGTGCGGCAGGAACTCGGGCGCGATGCCCATCCCCGTGTCGCGCACCGTGACCTCGACGCGCGTGCCGGCGACCTCCGACTTGACCAGTATCTCGCCGCCCTCGGGGGTGAACTTGATGGAGTTCGTGAGGAGGTTCCAGACCACCTGCTGCAAACGGTCGGCGTCGCCGTTGACCGGCCCGGCGTGCGGGTCGAGCGACGTGGAGAGGCCGATGCCTTTCCCCTCCGCCGCGGGGCGGGTCGCCTCGACCGCTGCCTCGATGACCTTCGGCAGGTCAACCGTGCGCAGGTCGAGCCGGAGCTTGCCGCTGATGATGCGCGACACGTCGAGCAGGTCGCTGATGAGCTGGTTCTGCGACTGCGCGTTGCGGTGGATGATTTCGAGCGCGCGGTCGCGCGCCTCGCCGTCGAGTTTGCCCGCGAGCAGCATGTTCGACCAGCCGAGGATGGCCGTCAAAGGCGTCCTCAGCTCGTGCGAGACCGTGGCGAGGAACTCGTCCTTGAGGTGGTTGGCCTCCTCCGCCTCTTCGCGCGCGGCTTTCTCCCGCGCGAGCGCGCGCGTGCGCGCGTCTACCTCGGCCTGCAACTCGGCCTCGCGCGCGACCCGCTCCGTCACGTCCTCGATGACCGTCACGGTGCCGATGACGCGCCCTTCGTCGTCTATCAGCGGCGAGATGCGCGCCGACTGCTGCATCTCCGTAAAGCCGCTCAGGTTGAAGTTGGTGGGCAGCGGGAGCAGGTGGCCGTGCAGACGTTGCGAGAGCACACGCGTCTGCCCCTCCAGCACCCACTTGTATTGACGGTCGAGCCGCCGCTTCTCCAACTCCGAGTAGACTTCGAGGAGGTTGCGGCCGAGCACTTCGCCCGCGCTCAACTCGCTGTGCTCTTCCAGCCAGCGGTTCCACGCGCGGATCGTCAGGTCGGCGCCCGTGACGAGGATGCCCTGCCCGGCGAGGTCGTTCATCCAGCGCAGCAGGGCCGCGCTGACCAGTGGTTCTACGTGCGTCGAGGTTTTCGTCATGACTGCGGTGTGCCAGTCGCCGGGCGAAGTTTAAGAGTGACCCTGCCGCTCTTCCCAGGCGTCAACTTCCTGAATGAGGCGGTCGAGGGAGGTGACGCTCAAGACCATCACGAGGAACCCCCGGACGGCGCTGTCGCGGAGCTGGAAAGCCGTGTAGACGACCAGCGCGTACCGGGGCTCCCCGGCGGCCGCGCTGATCGAGCCGAGCAGCTCGTCGAGCGTCTCAAGGTGCAGGCGCGGCACCGAGAAGGAGACGTGAACGTCGAGCAGGTTGCCGAACATCCCCAGACAGGCGTTGAGCAGAATGTTCCCCACCTCGGTCAAGACCTCGCGCGCCGACTCGTCGAGGCGGTTGGTCGGAACGTGCCCGTCCGTCAGGAGGTCGGTCAACTGCACCGCGCCGTCGTGGTTGAGCAGCAGGAGCGCGTCGCCCGCGACCGGCCCGCCGAAGACCTGGTGGATGGAGGCGACTTCGCCGGGCATGAATTTGGAGAGCGCGGTCGGCAGCTCCTTCGTCGGGTGGATGGAGACCTCCGGCGCGTTGAGGATGACGCGCTGCCCGGTCAACTCCGAGAGGGCGCTCCCGGTTCGCGAGAACGCGATGTTGATTAACTCCGAGATCGCGTCGCGCTGTCGTTCGGTCAGCTCCATTACGCTGCTTCCCCCCCGAGCACAGAGTTGACGGCGCCGAGCACGTTCTCCGTCGAGAACGGCTTGTTGATGAAGGCGGTCGCGCCCGCCTCCTCGACCAACGTCCGCGTCGAGGTCTGGATGTCGGCGCTGGCGACGATCACGCGCGCGCCCGCGTCCATCTCGCGCAGCTTCGCCAGCACGTCGAGCCCGTACATGCCCTTCATCACGAGGTCGAGCAGCACGAGGTCGGGCTTTTCGATGAAGTAGAGTTCGAGCGCGGCCATGCCTTCCTCGGCCTCCACGACGCTGTAGCCGGCGCCCTCAAGGATGCGCCGCAGCGTCCTGCGCGAGAGCGCGGAGTCGTCCACGACCATTATCTTTTTACTCATACGGCCTCACGTATCGCCAGCGCCATCCGGTCGAGCGGCACGCTCCGGTCGCTCAAGCCCGCCTCCACCACCGACGCGGGCATGCCGTACACGACGCACGTCTCTTCGCTCTCGGTGTAGATGAGCCCGCCCTGCGCCTTGATCCACGCCGCGCCCGCGCGCCCGTCCGACCCCATCCCCGTCATCACCACGCCCAGCACCCTCTGCCCGTACACCTCCGCGGCCGACCGGAAGAGCACGTCCACCGAAGGGCGATGCGGCGTCTCGAAGGGCTTCGAGTCGAGGTGCGCGATGACCTCCCCGCCTGCGCGGCGGCGGAAGGTCAGGTGACGGCCGGCCGGGGCCAGCAGCGCCGAGCCCGCGCGCAGCACGTCCCCCTCGTGCGCCTCGCGTACTTCCAGCGGCGAAAGCTCATCCAACTTGCGTGCGTACATTTCAGTGTACCCCACCGGCATGTGCATGACCATAGCGACGGGGGCGGGAAAGTCGGCGGGCAGTTGCGGGATGAGCCGCTTCAACCCCTGCGGCCCGCCGGTGGAAATCCCTATGACCACCACGTCCGCCAGTTGTTTGCGCGTGACGGGTGCGTCCGTCGCCGTCGGCCCCTCGGCAACGGTCGCGGGCGAAGGCTGAGCGACTCTGACGCGGGCCATGGGTATCTTGGCGGCCGCTTTGACCTTCTCGATCAGCTCGTCGCTCACCTCGAAAATCTTCTCGGTCGCCAGCGCCGTCGGCTTCTGCACGAAGTCCACGGCACCCGCGTCGAGCGCGGTCAGCGCGGCCTCGCCCGTCTCGCTGGCGATGCTCATGATGATGATCGGCAGGGGTCGGCGCGCCATCTGCTCGCGCACGAACCCGACGCCGTCGAGTTCCGGCATGATGAGGTCGCAGGTGATTACGTCCGGTTCGAGCCGCGCCACCAACTCCAGCGCCTCGCGGCCGTCACGCGCCGTCCCCACCACTTCGAGGAAGGGGCTGCGCGAGAGCATCTGCTTGACGACCTTCCGCACGTAGGCGGAGTCGTCCACGACCAGCACTTTCAGAACTCGATCCATGAATGACCCTCGAAGCGCGGCGCCGCCGCGCAACCCCCCCCCCGCCCCCGCACCTACACCCACCCCCGGCCGCCCGCAGGGTATTTA
>CAXTSK010000152.1:6287-9698 GCA_964246655.1 uncultured Pyrinomonadaceae bacterium | reverse complement strand
CTGCTGGGGGCGAACGGGGCGGGGAAGTCAACGTTGATTAGGATGATGACGGGCCTGGCGGAGCCGGATGCGGGCGGCGTGACCGTGTGCGGCGAGGAGATGCGGCGGCGACCGCTGGCGGCGAAGCGGCGCGTGGGCTACCTGCCGGAGGAGCTGTACTTCTACCAACGCCTGACCGGGCGCGAGTACCTGCGTCTGGTGGCGGGGCTGAAGGGCGCGGGTGACGCGCGCGTTGCGGAGGAGGTCGAGTTCTTCGAGTTGAGTGCGGTCGAGGGCAAGAGGGTCGGCGGCTACTCGCTCGGCATGAGGAAGAAGCTCGGGCTCGCCGCGGCCTTCGTCGGCGAGCCGCGCGTGCTGGTGTTGGACGAGCCGCTCAACGGGCTCGACGTGGAGATGATGCGCAAGCTCCGTCTGCGAGTTCAGAGTGAGCGGGACGCGGGGCGCGCCTTCGTCGTCTCCTCGCACGTCATGAGCTTCGTCGAGCGCGTGGCCGACCGCGCGGGCGTCATGCGCGCCGGGCGCTTCGTCGCCGAAGGTACACCCGCCGAACTGCGCCGCCTCGCGGCCATGCCCGACGAGCCCTTCGAGGATGTCTTCTTCCGTCTGAGTAGCCAGTAGCCAGTAGAAGAACCTTCTTATTGCGAACCCTGCGGTTCTCATCCTCAACGTCTGACTAGCGGAGCCTACTGTCTACTTGTTAAGTGGGCGCGCACAGTTGATAATGCACGCGCCGTTTTGAGTGCGCGGCCGCTCTCCTCGACGTAAAGGCCGCGCCTGTCGTCTGCCTGCTTTAGAATTTCGATGACCCCCATTGACGAACAGAAGGAGGGCCGCGAACCCCTGATCGCGGCGCTCGGCGAAGACTCCCGCCTCGACGACGCACACCTGCGCCGAATCCTCGACGCCATCCCCGCGCCCGTCTCGTACGTGGACGGAAGCTTACGCTTCCGCTACAACAACCGCGCTTACGACGCGTGGGTCGGCCGCCCGCACGAGGAGCTTTACGGCACGCACGTCCGCGAGGCGCTCGGCGAAAAGGCTTACGCCGAAGTCCTCCCGCACATGCAGGCGGCGCTCTCGGGGCGCGAGGCCCACTTCGAGAGAGAACTCGAATACCCCGACGGCTCGCGTCGCTACGTCAGCGTCTCGTACGTCCCAGACTTCGACGCCGAAGGGTGCGTGCGCGGCTTCGTCGCCAACGTCCGCGACCTCACCGAGCGCAGGCGCGCCGAGGACTCGATCCGCTTCCAGGCGCACCTGCTCGACACCGTCGAGCAGGCCGTCATCGCCACCGACCTCGAAGGCCGTATCGCCTACTGGAACCATTTCGCCGAGAGGCTCTACGGCTGGCCCGCCGCGGAGGCCGTGGGCCGGAGCATCCTCGAAGTCACGCCGGGCGAGAGCGAGGGCGCGCAGGCCGCCGAGATCATGTCGCACCTCGCCGCAGGCCAGACTTGGTCGGGCGAGTTCAACGTGCGGCGGCGCGACGGCACCTCCTTCCCCGCGCTGGTCACCGACACGCCTATCCACGACGAGTCGGGCCGTCTCGTCGGCGTCGTCGGCGTCTCGACCGACCTCACCGAGCGCAAGCGCTCCGAGGCCGCCGTCCACACGGCCGAGCGCCGGGCGCTCAAAGAATACGAGACGCTGCTCCACCGCCTGTCACACCTCGCCGAGTCTCTGGGCACGGCGCGCGACCACCTGACCATCTTCCGCGACCTGCGCGACTTCGCGGTCGTGAGTGTCCCGTGCATCGGCATCTTCATCTCGCTCTACGACGAGGCGCGCGACGTGCGCCTCGCGCATTACGCGTGGGGCGACGGCGAGGAGGTGGACGTGTCCAGCTTGCCGCCGATGCCCGTCTCGGCCGAGGGGCCGAACAGCGTGGCCGTGCGCAAGCGGCAGGTCGTCATCACGAACGACTACTGGAAGACGAAGCAGGCGGGGCGCGGGCAGGTCGGCATCCTCGTCGGGCCGGACAACGGCCTGCGCCCGCAGTCCTCGCTCGTCGTGCCGATGGCGACGATGGGGCGCATCGTCGGGACGGTCGAGGTGCAGTCTTACGAAAACCACGCCTACCGCGAGGAGCACGTCACGGCGATGAAGATGGCCGCCAACCTCGCCGCCGTCGCCATCGAGAACATGCGCCTCCTCCAGTTCGAGACGAAGGCGCGCGAGGCCGCCGAGGAGGCTTCGCGGCTCAAGGACGAGTTCCTGGCGACGCTCTCGCACGAGTTGAGGACGCCGCTCACGGCCATCCTCGGGTGGTCGTCGATGCTGCGCGACAACCGGCTCGACGAGAAGACCTTCAAGATGGCCGTCGAGATCGTCGAGCGCAACGCGCGCACGCAGCAGCAGATCGTAGACGACATCCTCGACGTGTCGCGCATCATCACCGGCCACCTGCGCTTCGACGCCGAGCCGACCGACCTGCGCTACGTCGTCGAGGCGGCCGTGGACACCGTGCGCCACGCGGCCTCGGCCAAGAACATCTCCCTGCGCGCGGAGTTCGAGCCGGGCGTCGGCCCCGTCATGTGCGACCCGCGGCGGCTCCAGCAGGTCGTCTGGAATCTGCTCTCGAACGCGGTGAAGTTCACGCCCATCGGCGGCGACGTGCGCGTCGGCGTCGGGCGCGCGGGCGCGCACGCGTGCATCGTCGTGACGGACAACGGCCCGGGCATCAACCCCAACTTCCTCCCGTACGCCTTCGACCGCTTCCGCCAGGGCGACCAGTCCACGACGCGCGTCCACGGCGGGCTCGGGCTCGGGCTCTCCATCGTCCGCCACCTCGTCGAGCTGCACGGCGGCTCTGTGCGCGCCGAGTCGGAGGGCGAAGGGCGCGGCTCGACCTTCACGGTCGAACTCCCCTTATTGCGGAATGCGGATTGCGGATTGCGGAATGAAGAAGAGGCGGAAGACAAGTTCTCGGCCCGCAACGCGCAGTCAAAGATCCTGAAGGGCATGAGCGTGCTCGTCGTGGACGACGAGCCGGACGCGCTCGGGCTTCTGAAGACGATGCTTGAGATGAAGGGCGCGCGCGTGACGGCCGTCGGGTCGGCCGAAGCCGCGTGGGGCGAGTTGGAAGGTGAGTGGCCCGACCTCCTGCTGTGCGACATCGGCATGCCGGGCGAAGACGGCTACCAGTTCATCCGCCGCGTGCGCGCGTTGGAGACGGAGCGCGGCCGCACGCTCCCCGCGGTCGCGCTCACGGCCTACGCCGGCGAGGCTGACCGCGCCCTCGCCCTCGAAGCAGGCTTCCAGCTCCACGTCTCCAAACCCGTCGAGCCCGCCGCCCTCGTCAACGTCATCGCCGATTTGACGGGGAGGAGAAAGGGAGTAGACAGTAGACAGGTGATTGAAAATGCGGGGGGGGGGGGGGGGGGGGCGGGGTGGGCGGGCGGGCGGCGGGGG
>CAXTSK010000152.1:0-6277 GCA_964246655.1 uncultured Pyrinomonadaceae bacterium | reverse complement strand
TCTCAGCCTTCAAGGCTGAGACGCGCCGCATTGTCTTTCTACTGTCTACTTCTCATCAACTCCTCGATCTCCTCAACCTGCTTCGGCGCCTTGTCGGTGAGCACGTCGAAGCCTCCGGGCGTGACGAGCACGTCGTCCTCGATTCTGACGCCGATGCCGCGGTACTGGTCAGGGATGTCTTCGGCGTCCTCGGCGATGTAGAGGCCGGGCTCGACGGTGATGACGATGCCGGGCTCGACGGGGCGGGGCTGGCCGTCAACGTGGTAGGCGCCCGCGTCGTGCACGTCCATCCCGAGGTAGTGGCCGAGGCGGTGCATATAGAACTTCTTGTACGCCTCCTCCTCGATGAGCTTCGGCACCTCTCCTTGCAACAGCCTGAGCCTGACCATGCCTTCGGTCAGAATCTCGACCGAGCGCTTGTGCATCTCTTCAAGCGTGACGCCGGGGTTGACCATGCGGATGCACTCCTCCTGGCAGTCGAGCACGAGCTGATAGATGTCGCGCTGCGCGTCGTTGAAGCGTCCCGAGACGGGGAAGGTGCGCGTGATGTCGGAGGCGAAGCCCGCGTACTCCGCGCCCGCGTCGATGAGGAGCAGGTCGCCGTCCTTCAACTCGGCGTCGTTATCGACGTAGTGCAGGATGGTCGCGTTCGCGCCCGAGCCGACGATGGAGTTGTAGGCGGGCGCGGCCGAGCCGTTGCGCCGGAAGACGTACTCGATGAGGGCGTCAATCTCGTACTCCTTCATGCCGGGGCGCGCCGACGCCATCGCCTCGCGGTGAGCCTCGGCGGCGATGTCGGCCGCGCGGCGCATGAGTTGAATCTCTTCGTCCGACTTGATGAGGCGCATCTCGTGGATGAGCGCGCCGGGATCGACGATGGCCTGCGGCGGCTTGATCCCTTTGCGGCCCATCATGCGCATGCGCGAGAGTTGGCGGATGAGCGTCTGGTCGAGTTCCGCGTGGCCGTTGCCGAGGCGGTAGTAGAGGCTGCGGGCGCCGTCCAACAACTCGGTGAGCTTGGCTTCGAACTCTTCGACGGGGAACGCCTCGTCGGCGCCGTAAGACTCTTTCGCGCCCTCGACGCCCGCGCGCCGTCCGTTCCAGATCTCCTTCTCGCGGTCGCGCGGCCGGACGAAGAGCGTGAAGGGTTTTTCGCGCTCGGGCGCGACGAACGCCAGGGCATCCGGCTCGCGGAAGCCGGTCAGGTAGTAGAAGTCCGAGTCCTGCCGGAAGCGGTACTCGGTGTCGTGCGAGCGCGTCACCTCGCGCGCCGCCGGGATGATGGCGACGGAGCCCGGCTCCATCCGCCGCATGAACTCCGCGAGCTGCGGTCTGGTCATCTTCAACCTCTCAACGTGAACTATTTTCGGAACGATTCTAACCGATAAGTCGAAGGCAATTAAACACGGAGACACGGAGACACAGAGACATAGCTTGGTGCATAACACAATTTTTTGGGCCCAAACCCCCGCCAAGTGTGTTTCTGTTTGTCCCCGTGTCTCCGTGTTTAACTTTTCTCCGAGGCAGTTTGGCTACATAATTCACGGCGTAAGCGAGGAACAACCGATGGCGACTCAAATCACAGAGACAGCCGACGCACCGACTCAAGCAAAGCGCGAAGTCATCTCTTACGATCCGGCGACGGGCGAGGAGGTCGGGCGCGTCCCTTTGCGTTCGGCCGCAGAGGTCGGGGCGGCGGTGGCGCGCGCGCGCGCGGCGCAGAAGGCTTCGCCCGAGTCGAGAGAACCTGATTTTGCGTTCGGCCGCTGTGGGGGGGGCGGGGGGGGCGGGCCCGCGCGCGGCGCAGAAGTCGTGGGGCGCGCTGTCGTTCAGGGAGCGCGCACGGGTCGTGATGCGTGCGCGGGCGCTCGTGCTCGAAGCGATGGACGAGATCGCCGGGCTCATCTCGCGCGAGTCGGGCAAGCCCACGGCCGAGGCGTTGGCGATGGAGATCGTGCCGACGCTCGACCTCATGCAGTTCTTCGCGCGCAAGGCCGAGCGGATGCTCCGGCCGGAGAAGATTGACATCGGCCTCTATCGTTTCTTAGGCCGCACGTCCCTCGTCGAGTACAGGCCGCTCGGCGTCGTCGGCATCATCTCGCCGTGGAACTTCCCCTGGGCGACGCCGCTGGGCGAGGTCGTCATGGCGCTGATGGCCGGAAACAGTGTCGTGCTCAAGCCGAGCGAGCTGACGCCGCTCGTCGGCCTCAAGGTCGGCGAAGTCTTCGCGCGCGCGGGGCTGCCCGAAGGCTTGCTTGAGGTGTTGACGGGCGACGGCTCGACCGGCGCGGCGCTCGTCGAGGCGGGCGTCGATAAGGTCATGTTTACGGGGAGCGTGCCGACGGGCAAACGCGTGGCCGAGACGGCGGCGCGGAAGCTGCTCCCGGTCGTCCTCGAACTCGGCGGCAAAGACCCGATGATCGTGTTCGAAGACGCAGACCTCGCGTCGGCGTCGGAGGCGGCCGTCTGGGGCGCGTTCGCCAACTCCGGCCAGGCGTGCGCCTCGGTCGAGCGCTGCTACGTCCACGAGCGCGTGGCCGAAGAGTTCACGCGCCGCGTCGTCGAGAAGACGAAGGCACTCCGGCAGGAGCCCGGCGCCGCGTGCGACCTCGGCTCGATGTCGAGCGAGCGGCAACTGCGCACCGTCGAAGAGCACGTCCGTAGCGCGGTCGAGTGCGGCGCGCGGGTTTTGACAGGCGGCGGCCGTGCCAAGGGCTGTTCGGAGCGCGGCTGGTTCCACGAGCCGACCGTGCTCGACGGAGTTGACCACTCGATGACCGTCATGCGCGAGGAGACCTTCGGCCCGGTGCTTCCTCTCATGACCTTCCGCGACGAGGAGGAGGCCGTCCGGCTCGCCAACGACAGCGAGTTCGGCCTGACGGCGAGCGTGTGGACGCGCGACCTCAAGAGGGGGCGCCGCGTCGCCTCGCGCATCGAGGCCGGCACCGTCATGGTCAACGAGGTGCTCTACACGCACGGCATCGCGCAGGCGCCGTGGGGCGGCGTCAAGCAGAGCGGCCTCGGGCGCACGCACGGACGGCTCGGCCTCTTGGAGATGGTCGCGCCGCACCACATCCACGTCAACCGCCTCGCCTTCCTGCAAGATGTCTGGTGGTTCGCCTACACGCCCGGCGCGGCCTCGCTCTTTCGCTCGCTCGCTCGCCGCTTCGCGACGGGGTCGCTCCTCCAAACACTCCTCATCTCGCCCCAGATGCTCGCCCGCTACCGCGAGCGAAAGAGGCAGGCCGCGTTAAAAGATAACGTCTGAGGCGGCGCCGCCCACCGGGGTGTCGGGCGGCTATGCCCGTGCGTTAATCAGGCGACCGGCGGCCTCTTTCTCTGTTCCAGACTTGGCGCACGGCTCTCGGGGTTGATATCATCCGCGGCGACATTCGACGACTCCCCGCCGGCCGCACGTTTCACTCGGCTGCTTCCCGAAGGCAAGGCCCCATGAAAAAATCCCTCGCAGGCAGAAGCCTCAACTCGCCGACAAGAAAACTCCGTCTGACCGCCGCCGCGCTGCTCGCGCTCCTTCTCTCGACCTTAACGCCGACGACGCCCGCGAGCGCCGCCGCGGGCGACCTCGACCCGACGTTCGGCACGGGCGGCAGGGTAACGACCGACTTCGGCGAGGCCGAGTCGGCCAACGCGGTCGCCGTCCAGCCCGACGGCCGTGTAGTCGTCGCGGGCGTCGCGGGGCCGGGCGGCGGCGCCTCGGTCTTCGGCGACATCTGCGTCGTGCGTTACAAGTCGGACGGGACGCTCGACGCGGGCTTTGGCTCGGGCGGGAAGGTCTTGACCGACTTCGGCGGCACGGCCGACAGCGCCTCCGCGGTGCTCATCCAGGCGGACGGGAAGATCGTCGTCGTCGGCGGGGCCTACTCGTCTGGCCCTGCGCGCTCCGACTTCGCCCTCGTGCGCTACAACGCCGACGGCACGCCCGACAACACCTTCGGGACGAACGGCAAGGTGACGCCCGTCTTCTCCGCAGGCCGCAGCGCGGCCGCCTACGCGGTCGCCGTGCAGGCGGACGGCCGCCTCGTCGTCGCCGGAGGCGCCTACACCGTCTCGCCGACGACCGGAGACTTTTCGAGCGACTTCGCCGTCGTCCGTTACAACGCGGACGGGACGCCCGACAACACCTTCGGCGCGGGCGGGTTCGTCACGCTCGACTTCGACGAGAGCGACGGCGCGACGGGCGTCGCCTTGCAGCCCGACGGGCGCATTGTGCTCGCGGGAACCGCGGCCAGGATCGGCGGCGGCATCCTTATCTCTTCATCATTCGCACTCGCGCGCCTGAAGGCCGACGGCTCGCCCGACAACACCTTCGACGGCGACGGCAAGACGACCTTCACCTTCCTCGAATACGAAAACTATTGCTCGGGGCTCGCGCTTCAACCGGACGGTCGTATCGTCATCGCGGGCACCGCTTCCAGCGGCCGCAGCCGCACCGAGCCTGATTTCACCCTGGGGCGCTTGAACGCGGACGGCTCGCTCGATCAGACGTTCGGCACCGGCGGCAAGGTGTTCGCGGATTTCAACTCCGGCACGGACATGCCCGCCGGCTTGGCCGTCCTGCCCGGCGGTAAGCTCGTGGCCGCAGGCTACATTAACGGCCCCAACTTTAGCCCGGTGCCCGAGTTCGGCGCGGCGCGCTTCAACGCCGACGGCTCGCCCGACAACACCTACGGCGTGGGCGGCCGCGCCCGTGCGCACTTCGAAGCCCCGCACTCGTTCGCGATAGCGCGCGGGATGGCCGTACAGCCCGACGGGAAGGTCTTCGTCGTCGGCGAAGCGTACACGGAGAACACGTATTCCGACTTGGCCGTGATGCGCTTCGACGTGGGCGGCGGGGCCGAGCCTTCCTCGTTCGCGCGCTTCACCTCGACGAGCTAC
The DNA here is from genome assembly GCA_964246655.1 of uncultured Pyrinomonadaceae bacterium. Lineage (GTDB taxonomy): Bacteria > Acidobacteriota > Blastocatellia > Pyrinomonadales > Pyrinomonadaceae > QHXN01. Next base: position 1,381 of record CAXTSK010000152.1, on the reverse strand, counting down.
GGCGCGGCGGAAGGCTGTGCGGCCGCGTTCGTCACCGTCGCGCGCGAGGGCGACCTCTCCGCGCCCGCCTCGGTCGAGTACAGGACGCGCGAAGGCTCGGCGCAGCAGCGTTCCGACTATACGCACACGACGGGCACGCTCCTCTTCGGCGCGGGCGAGTCGAGCAAGACCTTCGCCGTCCCCGTCAACGACGACGCCTTCGCCGAAGGCGCGGAGACGATCCGCGTCGAACTGGTCTCGGCCTCTTCGAACGTCAACTTCCGCGTCCCCGTCGCCGCGACCCTGACGGTCGCAGACGACGACACGGTTGACGGCGACACGAACCCTCTGGACGACTCGCAGCACTTCGTCTGCCAGCACTACCACGACTTCCTCAGCCGCGAGCCAGACGCCACGGGGCTCGCCTTCTGGACGCAGGGCATCGAGTCGTGCGGCGCGGACGCGGGTTGCCGCGAGGTCAAGCGCATCGACGTTTCGACCGCATTCTTTTTATCAATCGAGTTCCAGCGGACGGGTTACTTCGTCATCCGCGCGCACAAGGCCGCGTTCGGGAATAACAAGTGGACGCCGCGCGACTTCGACGCCCTGCGCGACATGCAGCGCGGAGCGCAGGGCGTCGTCGTCGGGGCGCCCGCGGCGGACGCGCGGCTCGAAGCGAATAGGCAGGCGTTCGCCGCCGCCCTCGTCGCGCGCCCCGAGTTCGTCGCCGTGCATCGAGAGCAGACGGCGGGCGAGTACGCGGACTCGCTCTTCCGAAACGCCGGCGTCGTTCCGACGCAGGACGAGTTCCTGAATGCCATCGCGGCATACGGCGCGGGCGGCGCGGCGGGGCAAGCCGCGGCGCTCCGCAGCGTCGTCGAGAGCGACTCGGTCTTCCGCGGACTCTACAACGCGGGCTTCGTCCTCTCGCAATACTTCGGCTACCTGCGGCGCGACCCTGACGACATGCCCGACTTCAGCTTCGAGGGTTACGACTTCTGGCTCTCCAAGCTCGACGGCTTCAGCCTGCCCGGCGAGGACGTGCGCGACGAGCGCGTGGCTCTGGCGCGCGTGCGCCGCGCCGAGATGGTCAAAGCCTTCGTCACTTCCCTCGAATACCGTCAGCGCTTCGGCCGGCCTTGACGAGTGACCCCGCTTGCCTTCGAAGGGAACGGCCTTTAGGATTCAAGGCTCAAACGTTGTTCATAAAGGTTCGGACTCAAGGCTTGCTGGGGAACATCATCAGGGCGCAGGAGCGGCGGCGCGCGACGCGCGACACGAACCGCGTCGTGCTGCCTTTCGAGTGGGGCGCGGAGCTGGTCTCTCAAGACGCGAGCGAACAAGACCCGCGCGCGGCCGTCGCGTGGCTCGACGCGCAAGGCTACGAGCGCATCGGCGCGAT
>CAXTSK010000151.1:3355-9736 GCA_964246655.1 uncultured Pyrinomonadaceae bacterium | reverse complement strand
AGATCGACCTGTTCGTCACGGCGACGGACATGTCCGGCCGCGTCATCCCGCTGCGGCTCGCCGACCGCGTCGCGAGCGAGCGACGCCACCGGAGCGTCTTCCGCTTCCGCTACTTCACGGAGGCCGTCGGCGGCGAGCCGCGCAACGACTTCCTCCCGGAGTACAACCCCTTCCTCGCCTTCGCCGCGCGCTGCACCTCGGCGCACCAGGCCGCCTTCGAGGTGATGCGCTTCGAAGACATCGAGCAGGCGCTGGGGTTGGAGTCCGAGCGGGTCTTGACGAAGGAGTACGGCCTCAAGAGCGACGAGCTGAAGAAGTTCTACAAGGAGTACGAGCCGCCGGCCGGCGGCGCCGCGGGCGGCGGCTCGGGGAAGACCGTGCCTTTCGCGAACCGCTCCTTCAGCGACGGCGGCGTGCTCGACAACAGCCCCTTCAGCTTCGCCTCCGACGCGCTCCCCTTCCGCCACTCGGACGCGCCCGTCGATCGCAAGCTCGTCTACATCGAGCCGTCGCCCGAGCACCCCGAGGACGAGCTGGAGTCCGCGCGGCGGCCCGACTTCTTCGAGAACGCGCTGCTGGCGCTCTCGACGCTGCCGCGCTACCAGACCATCGTCGAAGACCTCATCCGCGTGCTGGAACGCAACCGCCTCATCGAGCGCGTCAAGCACATCGTCAGCGGCCTCGAAAGGGACCTGAAGTGGAAGAGGGAGCGCCGCCGCGAGCGGGCGCGCGAACGCGCCGCCGCGGGCGTCGCAGGCGAGGAAGAGGACGCGACCGCGCCAAAGCTGGAAGAATTGTTGGACAGCACGGAGAGCGCGCTGAAGTGGCTGGCCGAGAAGAGGGAGGATACCTCGTGGGGCGGCTACGAGCGCCTGCGGGTCGCCGACGTGACCGACGACCTCACGCTGCTCGTCTCGCGCGCCGCCGGCTTCGACGAGGAGTCCGACGAGTTCACGGCCATCCGCTACCTCGTGCGCGACTGGCGCGAAGAGAATTACTACGACGGCACGCCGGCAAAGGCGGCGGGCAAAAATCCGCAGGTCGTCTTCCTCCTACTCTTCGACCTGCTGTGGCTCGTGCGCCGGTTGAAGTTCGTGCTCACGAAGATCAACGAAATCTCCTGCTTCGACGAGCGCGCGCGCGTAGTCATCGACGCCGCGAGCGAAGAGGGGGACGCGCGGGCAGCCTCCGTGCTCGCTCGCTGGGCCGTCGAGGATGGGCGGGAGGAGAGGCGGCCGGACGAGGACGCGCGCGAGCAGATGCGGGGCACGCTGCTGAGTATCAAGCGCGAGGTGGCCGCCGCCTTCACCGGACTGCGGAAGGTGCGCCGCGCCCTCTGGTCGCACGACGAGGCGAACGTCTTCCGCCCGTACGTCGCGGCGCTCGGCATCACCTCGGACGACCTCCTCACCCTGCTCAACCGGCCGAGCGACAGGGCGCGGCGCGACTACGCAAAGGAGCTTCTGGGGAAGAGCCTGCGCGAGCCGCTTAAGGAGGAGGCGCGGCAGCAATTGGAGAGGAAGCTCTCCGGGGAACCAGGCAGCCCGCCCGCGGAGGGGAGCGCCCTGGCGCGCCTTCTCAAGCTCGGGCGGCGGCCGCCCGCGACCCGGATGGACGTTGTCGAAGCCCTCACGGAGAGGGTGGTCGCCGAGTTGGGCGCGGCGATGAGCATCGCCCGGCGCAAGTGCCGCGGGGTGCTCGAAGCAGGGGCGCGCGCAGAGGCGCCGGCGGATGGCCGCCCCGACTTCGAAGGCGTCCTGTACCGCACGCTCCTGCACTACTACACGTACTTCGTTGACTACGACCTCGTCTCCTACCCGATCCTCCACGCGACCGACGTGGGCGAGGAGCTTGACCCCGTCGAGGTCTTCCGCATCAGCCCGGAGGACGCGACCTTCCTCATCAACGAGCGCGACATCAGGGGGAAGTACAAGCTGGCCGGGACGACGCTCGGCCACTTCGGCGCGTTCTTCGAGAAGAGCTTCCGCGAGAACGACATCATGTGGGGCCGCCTCGACGCCGCCGAGCGCGTCATCTGCGCGCTGCTGCCCGGCACCGCGCCCGAGACGAAGGCGCTGCGCGACGAGCTGATCTACGAGGCGCAGCGCGAGATACTCCTCGACGAGGGCCGTGCCCCGGCGCGGCGCGCGCTGAGCAGCTTCGCGAAGGCGCTGGGCGGCGGGCAGCTCGCGCCCGCCGACCTCGACGCGCTGCTTGAGCGCGAGCGCGTCCACCCTTCGATGAGAAAGCTCCTGTGCTCCTTCCTCGACGCGGGCCCGGCGGCCGGGAAGATCGAGCGGTTCAGGGCCGACTTCAAGCAGTTCTTCCTCGACACCTACGAGGAGGTTCACGCCTTCACGCCGCGCGACACGGTCGTCAACGCGGGGCGCGCCACGCGCGTCTTCGGGCGCATGGTCGAGGGCATCGCCGCCGAGCGCCGCAGCGGCAACAAGCTCATCCTCTGGCTCGTGCGGCTGACGCGCTGGATCTGGGGCCTCGCCGAAGTCGCCGTCCCCGACACCGTCCAGAACATCTTCGCGCACTACCTGATCAGACTGCTCTACCTCTTCGAGGTGTTGCTCATCTTCTTCGGCGTCGTCCTTATGCTGACGCAGGTGCGGAACTTCGGCCTCGCGGGCCTGGCGATTACGGCCCTTGTGCACCTCGTCATCGTGGTCGTGGGCGACTACATCGACGGCGACTCCGCCGGGGCGGGCGGGAAGACCGCGCCGAAGCCCGTGAAGAAAAAGAGGTGGGTCTGGTGGAAGCGTCTCCTCGCGCTGCTGGCCGCCTTCGCGCTCCTCGCCGCCGTCGTGCTGGTCTTGTCCTTCTTCTACGACAAGCTGGCCGCGTGGCTGCTTCAGTCGCTCATCGACTGGTTGACGAAGTGGAAGAAACACCTCGCCGGTTGAACGTGCGCGCCGGGCTACTTCGTCTCGACCGTGTAGGTGACGGTCGTCTTGCCGCCGGCCGGGACGCGAACTTTCATCTGGAAGGTGTTGGCCGAGAGGTGCTCGGCCGGCGACGAAGAATCGCTGATCGTCCACTGGTTGTCGCCGAACGGCTCGACGCCCTCGCGGACGAACGCCTCGACTTCGAGCGCGCCGCGGTTGGTCAGGACGACCTCGACGCGCGTCACGATGCGGTAGCGCGTGTTGTTCTCCTCGCTCCTGTACTCGATCTGCCGCCGCTCAAGCACGCGGCGCGTGCCGAAGAGCGTGGACGAGCGACCCTGCGTCACGCTGAACTCGCCGCCCAGCGGCGTCAGAGGGATGCGGTCCTGCCCGACGACCTGCGCGACCGTGCCCGTGCGCGCGTAGATCGTGACCTGACCGGCGGGCATCGGCACCTCGGTCGGGTTCTTCGAGACGAGCCGCACTTCCAACCCGCGCGGCACGAGCACGAAGCCGCCGCGCGCGAGCGTCTGCGTGCCGTACTCGTTCTCGAAGACGTTGCGCTGCGTGACCGAGAGGCGCGCGCCCTGAAAGAGCGGCAGACGGCTGACGGGCGCGTTCGCGTTGAGCGCAACGTCCTGCCCGAGGCGGAAGCGGCTGAAGGCGCTCAGGCCCGTGGCCTCGGCCGAAGAGCCGGGCGGCGGCTCCTCACTCCCTGTGCCGATGTTGCTGCTCATCTGAGTCGTGATGCGCAACTCCTGGTCGCGCAGGTTCATGCCGTCGCCCGTGAGCAGAGCGATCTCCCCGGCCACCAGGTCAACCGTCCCGCCGCGCACGTCCGTCCCCGTGTTGTTGTAGAGCGAGACCCACGAGTCGAGCGACCCCGAGGTCGGCGGCGCACCGTTCTGCGTCGGCGCGAGGACGAGCGAGTAGTCGCCGCGCCAGCTGATGTCGGGCGCGAGGTAATCGACCTGCACGCGCCGCGCGCCCGCGCGCCCGCGGTTCTGTATGAAGAGGTGCAGCACGGGCGAGCGCTGGCCGCGCACCTCGATGCCGTCGTAGGTCACGTCCACGCGCGCGACCTCCGCGTCGTCGGCCGTGACGCGCAGCGTGCGCGCGAAAGCCTTCGGCATGAGGCTGCGCCACTCGACCTGGTTGAGGCCGGGCTGTAGCTCGACCGTGCGCTCTTCGAGGACTTCGGCGACGCCCGCGTCGTAGACCGTCAGGTGCGCGGCCGAGCCCTGCGACTGCGCGCGCGCGTGGGATGATAAAGACAACAGGGTCAGGAGCAGGGCGGGGAAGAGGCGGAGCGGCTTCGGCATGTTCGGTCTCCTCTGTTTGAAAGTTTTGTGGGGCGGACTGTCTGTAGAACGGCGCCCACAGAGTCGGCTTGCGCGGCCCCGGCCGAAATGGTGTTGCAAAGGGTCGGCTCTTTCTTCTATCCTCGCACGCGTTCAGTTCAGACCGGACACCGCCGCTCTTGTCGTACATCTCCAAGCCATGTTGACAGTCGGGACGGAATGGCTCATCGAGGCGTCGGGGTGTGACGCCGGGGCGCTGCGCGACGTGGAACGTCTGCGCGGCGTCTTCGCGCGCGCCGTCGAAGAGCTGGGGCTGCGCGTCGTGGGCGAGCAGCTCTGGCACAAGTTCCCCGGCGAGGGCGGCGCGACCGGACTCGCCATGCTAACCGAGTCGCACCTCGCCTGCCACACCTACCCGGAGTTCGGCGTCGCCACCTTCAACCTCTACTGCTGCCGCGAGCGCCCCGAGTGGCCGTGGGGCGAGCGCCTCGGCGAGATGATAGGCGCGCGTGAGGTCTGTGTGCGCAGCGTCAACCGTGCGGGCGGGGGTGAAGACTGATGGCGCTGCGCGCGAACTGCCCCGCGTGCGGCGCGGAGGTGACGTTCAAGACGGGCTCGTCCGTCGTGGTCGTCTGCGAGTTCTGCCGCTCGGTCGTGGCGCGCACCGACCGCGGCATCGAAGACCTGGGCAAGGTCGCCGACGTGGCCGAGTCGGGCTCGCCGCTCGAAGTGGGCCTGCGCGGCGTCTACCTCGGCGTCGCGTTCGAACTGACGGGGCGCGCGCAGTTGCAGCACGCGGCCGGAGGTTTCTGGGACGAGTGGTACGCGGCCTTCGCCGACGGCCGCTGGGGCTGGCTCGCGGAGGCGCAGGGTCGCTTCTACCTCACCTTCCAGATTCAAGTCCCTTCGCCCAACGCGCTCCCCTCATTCGATTCACTTCAACTCGGCCAACAGGTCTGGGCCATCCCCGCGTCGCAGCCGCCGGTCGTCGCGGAGAAGGGCACGGCGCGGATGCTCGCGGCCGCGGGCGAGATTCCGTACCTGCTCACGCCGGGCGAGACGTACGCTTACGCAGACCTCTCGGGCGCGGCCGGAGTCTTCGGCACGCTCGACTACGGCGAGCAGCCACCGCTCGTCTTCACGGGGCGCGAGACGACGCTCGAAGAGATCGGTCTGGCACACGCGCAACGCACGACGGAGCGCGAGGCGCGCGCGGTGACGGCGACGCAAGTCAGTTGCCCGAACTGCGGCGGGCCTCTGGAACTGCGCGCGCCGGACAGGACGGAGCGCGTCGGGTGCCCGAACTGCGGCTCGCTGCTCGACGCGAGCCAGGGGCGTTTGAAGTATCTGAAGACGCTCGAACGCAAAGGCTGGGGCCAGTCTATTCCTTTAGGTGGCACGGCCGAGTTCGAGGGGCGGCCGCTCACGGTCATCGGCTGCATGGTGCGCAGCGTCGAGTTCGAGGGCGTGCGCTACTTCTGGCAGGAGTATCTTCTCTACAACCCCGCCATCGGCTTCCGCTGGCTCGTCGAGTCGGACGGGCATTGGAGCTACGTGACCTCGGTGCCGCCGGGCGAAGTGACGGAGGCGGGCTCGACGGCCGTGCACGGCGGGCGGCGCTTCAAGATGTTTCAGCAGGCCGTCGCGCGCGTCGAGTACGTCGAGGGCGAGTTCTACTGGAAGGTCAACGCGGGCGAGCAGGCGCAGGCCACCGACTACGTCAACGCGCCGCTGATGCTCTCGAAGGAAGTGCCGGTCTCTTCAAACAATCGGCGCGGCGGCGGACAGATCGAGGCCGAGGAGATTAACTGGTCGCTCGGCACGTACACTCCGATTAAGGAGATCGAGAAGAAGTTCGGCGTTGACCTCCCCTCGCCGCGCACGGTCGCGCCGAACCAGCCGTGGCCGCACAGGAAGATCTACGCCTACTGGGGCCTTCTGACGCTGGCCGCGTTCGCGCTCGGCCTCTTCTTTATCGTGACGGCGCCGCGCAAGACCGTCTTCCAGCAGACCTACACTTTGCAGGCGCAGCCCGTCCCCACGCCGTCGCCCGCGCTGAGTTCGGGCGCTTCGACGGAGCCGAGTGAGTCCGCCGCGCAGCGCGTCCTGGACGCCGTGACCGCCGCGGGTTCGGAGGCCGAAAGCGGCCACGAGAAGCCGCCGGGCGGGGTCCGCGACCCGATACC
>CAXTSK010000151.1:0-3345 GCA_964246655.1 uncultured Pyrinomonadaceae bacterium | reverse complement strand
CGCAGGTCATCTTCACCGACCCGATACAGTTGACCGGCGGGCGCAACCTGCGCGTGACGGGACGCGCGCTCAACGTGGACAACAACTGGCTCTACGTCGCGGGCGACTTCATCGACGAGCAGACCGGACTCATCCAGCAGTTCGATCTGCCGATGGAGTACTACCACGGCGTCGAGGACGGCGAGTCCTGGAGCGAGGGCGACCAGGAGCAGGCGGCCTACCTGCCCGCGCTGCCCGAGGGGCGCTACACGCTGCGGCTCGAAGCGCAGTGGGAGAACTGGAACCAGCCGACGCCGCCGCAGATTTCCGTGCGCGTCGAACAGGGCGTGCCGCGGGTGGCGAACCTCCTGCTCCTGCTCATCGCGCTCTCGGTGATACCGTTGCTCTTCGCCATCCGGCACTTCAGCTTCGAGCGCAGGCGCTGGGCCGACAGCGCCTTCAACCCTTACGCGTCTTCAGGCGACGGCGACGACGGTGGTGACGATGATTGACGACAGACGTTCGATTCTCCGCGCGGCAGCCTTCGCCGTACTTCTGCTCTCAACCCCGCACGCGCCCGCGCGCGCGCAGGAGTTGCGGAAGCAGGAGCACGTCACGCTCTCCGCGAAGGAGGAGACGGTGGACAGCCTCCGGACGGGCGCGGGCACGCTCGCACTCGTCCGCACGGGCGAGCCCGTAGACATACAGATGGAACTGCGTCTGAACGGCAGGAAGGTGGAAGAGGTCGAGGCCATGTACGCGGGCTTCAAGGCGCACTTCCGCGAGTTGGAGTCGGGCGAGGTCGTCGTCATGTGGGCCAGCGAGGGCGGCACAGCCTGCCCCGCGCAGTTCCGCTTGATACGCGTCGTCGGCGAAGGGAAGGTGACGGTCACCGAAGAGTTCGGCGACTGCGGCGACTCGCCGACCATCACGCTCCAACTCATCCCCGACGAGGAGATTTCGTTCCGCTTCCAGGGCTACTACCGGCTCAGCCAGCAGGACGAGCCCGGCTTCCGCAAGCCGCCCCCGACCACCTGGGTCTACAGGAAGGGCGTGCTCCGCGAGCTGAAGCCCGCGATCAAGAAGAAGTAAGAGGCGAAAGACGTGCTCAGTAAAATCTACCTGTTACTCGGCGGCGGACTCCTGCTGCTCTACGTCGTGGCGGCGTGGAGCGGGTGGGAGTTGACGACCGCGACGCGGCAAGTGCTGCCGGCCGACGTGCGTAACTCGCCGGGCGGCTACCGCACCTTCCACTTCTGGCATTCCGGCTACCACGGAGGAAAATGATGCTCAACCTGTCAACGCCGGCCCACGCCCTCGGCCTGGTGGTGAAGTTCGAGGAGCTGGCGCCCGTGCTCGTCACCACCGCCATCTTCACCGCCTTCGGCCTGCTCGTCTTCGGCATCGCCTACCTCATCATCCTGAAGGCCACGCCCTTCTCCATCCGCAAGGAGATTGAGGAGGATCAGAACGTCGCGCTCGCCGTCGTCATCGGCGCCGTCATCATCGGCATCTCCCTCATCATCGCCGCGGCGATACAGGGGTGAGGCGATTGCGGAATTCGGATTGCCGATTGCGGATTTAAGGCCGCAAGGTTCGCGCCGCCTGCACGCTTTTCTTCTCAATCCGCAATCCGAATTCCGCAATCCGCAATCGCATGAATCGAACTCCCATCCTCTTCCTCAACGTGCTGGTCATCGCGACCTGCGGGCTCGTCTATGAGCTTTTGGCGGGGACGCTGGCGTCGTACGTGCTGGGCGACTCGGTGACGCAGTTCTCGCTCATCATCGGCATCTATCTGTCGGCGCTCGGGGTGGGTTCGTGGCTCTCAAGGTTCGTGGACAGAGAGTTGGCACGGCGATTCGTGGACGTGGAGCTGGCCGTGGCCGTGCTCGGCGGGGCTTCGGCGCCGCTGCTGTTTTTGAGCTTCGCGCACCTGAGCTACTTCCACGTCGTGCTCTACGGAGTGGTCTTTCTCATCGGCGTGCTGGTCGGCCTGGAGATACCGCTGCTGATGCGGATTCTCAAAGACCACCTCGACTTCAAGGAGCTGGTCGCGCGCGTGCTCGCCTTCGACTACGCGGGCGCGCTCATCGCATCGCTGCTCTTCCCGATCTTCCTCGTCCCACGCCTGGGGCTGGTGCGGACGAGCCTTCTGTTCGGCTTCCTCAACGCGGGCGTGGGCCTTTGGGCGACGTGGCTGATGCGGCCGCTCATCGGGGGCGGGGTGACGCGCCTGCGCGTACAGGGGGCGGTGGTGTTGGCGCTCCTCGCCGTCGCCTTCGTCAAGGCCGACGCGCTGACCTCGCTCGCCGAGGACGCGATGTTCGCCGACGACATCGTCTACACGAAGACGACGCACTATCAGCGCATCGTCGTCACGCGCAACCGCGCGGGCTTCCAGCTCTTCCTCAACGGCAACCTGCAATTCTCCTCGGCCGACGAGTACCGCTACCACGAGGCGCTCGTCCACCCAGCGTTGGCGCTCGCCTCCGAAGGCAATCGTGCGGTGCGGCGCGTCCTCGTGCTCGGCGGCGGCGACGGCCTCGCGCTGCGCGAAATCCTGAAGTACCCGTCCGTCGAGGAGGTCGTGCTCGTAGACCTCGACCCGGACATGACGGAGCTGTCGCGCCGCTTCCCGCCGCTCGCGCGCCTCAACCAAAACTCCTTCGCAGACCCGCGCGTGCGCGTCGTCAACGAGGACGCGATGATCTGGCTCGAACGCGACGAGCCGCCCTTCGACGCCGCGATAGTTGACTTCCCCGACCCGAACAGCTTCGCGCTCGGCAAGCTCTACACGACGCGCTTCTACCGGCTGCTCAGGGCACGTCTCGCTCCCGACGCGGCCGTGAGCGTGCAGTCAACGTCGCCGCTGTTCGCGCGCAACTCCTACTGGTGCATCGTGCGCACGCTCGAAGCGGCGGGCTTCCGCGTGCGGCCTTACTACACGGCCGTGCCCTCGTTCGGCGTCTGGGGCTTCGCGCTCGCGCGGCGCGAGCCGTTCGACATCCCCGCGCACGCGCCGCCGGTCGCCTTGAAGTTCTTGGACGACGCCTCGCTCCCCGCCATGTTCATGCTCTCGGCCGATCTCGGGCCGGTGCCCGTCGAGGTCAACCGGCTCGACAACCAGTCGCTCGTCCGCTACTACGAGGCCGAGTGGCGCCGCTACGAATGAACGGGCGGGGCTTCACGAGAAGGGAACTGCTGGCGGCCTTCCTCGGCGCGCCGTTCGCGCTCGCGGCGTGCGGCAGGCGGGAGGCTGCGCCGCCTCTGCCGGAGGGCGAGATCGTCGGCGCGTCGGACGGCATCGGGCACTTGATACGCGACGGGCTGAGGCCGGAGCCGGAGACTTGGGAGAGGGAGGGG
>CAXTSK010000150.1:0-9756 GCA_964246655.1 uncultured Pyrinomonadaceae bacterium | reverse complement strand
CCCGAGGTCGAGCGAGGGGACGCGCGCGCCCGCGGCGATCATCTCTTCGACCGTGCGACCCAGGACGGTCGCTTCGTACTCGCTCGCCGAGAGGTCGTCGCCGCTCCGGCCGACGAGCGCGACGAGGTGCCCCTCGCGCTTGAAGCCCTGCGTGACGACGCGGCGCACGTCCTCGACCAAGCCGACCATGCCGATGACGGGCGTCGGGTGGATGCCGCGCCCTTCGGTCTCGTTGTAGAAGGAGACGTTGCCGGAGACGACCGGCGTCGAAAGGGCTTCGCAAGCCTCGGCCATGCCGTCGATGACCTCGGAGAACGCCCACATCACCTCCGCGCGCTCGGGGCTCGCGAAGTTGAGGCAGTTGGTGATGGCGAGCGGCCGGGCGCCGACGCAGACGACGTTGCGCGCCGACTCGGCGACGATGAGCTTCGCGCCTTCGCGCGGGCTCACGGCACAGTAGCGGCCGTTGCCGTCGAGCGACATGGCGAGCGCGCGGCGCGTCTCCTTGATGCGCACGACGGCCGCGTCGGCGCCGGGCAGTACCGCCGTGTTCGTCCGCACCATGTGGTCGTACTGCCTGTAGACCCACGACTTCGACGCGAGATTCGGCGAGGCAAGCAGTTGACGCAGAGCTTCGTTATGGTCGATCTCTTGTTCGGAGACGACCGTGTTCGGCGCTTTGAGCACTTCGTCAAGCTGGTCGGAATTGACGACGGACGCGTTCGCGTCGTCGTCGCTCGGAACCTGATTGTTATTGCCCCTCTGCGGCTCGCGCATCGGGCGTTCGTAGCGCGGCGCTTCGTCGGTCAGATACTTCGAGGGGATGTCGGCGAGCCTCTGGCCTTCGTGGATACAGACGACGCTGCCGGTGTCTGTGACGCGGCCGATGACGACGGCGTCCAAGTCCCACTTGCGGAAGATGTCGATGACCTGCCGCTCGCGGCCGCTGTGGGCGACGATGAGCATGCGCTCCTGCGACTCGGAGAGCATGATCTCGTAGGCCGTCATGCCCTCTTCGCGTTGCGGGACGAGCGAGAGGTCGAGCTCGATGCCGTTGCCGGCGCGCGCCGCCATCTCGCACGAAGAGGAGGTGAGCCCGGCCGCGCCCATGTCCTGAATCCCTGCGACCGCGCCCGCGCGCATCGCTTCGAGGCAAGCTTCCAATAACAGCTTCTCAAGAAAAGGGTCGCCGACCTGCACGGTCGGGCGCTTCTCCAAAGCCTCTTCGTCGAACTCGGCCGAGGCCATCGTCGCGCCGTGGATGCCGTCGCGGCCGGTCTTCGCGCCGACGTAGAGCACGGGGTTCCCGACGCCTGCGGCCTTCCCGAAAAATATCTGGTCGTGCCGGACTAAGCCTAAAGCAAAAGCGTTGACGAGCGGGTTGAAACTGTAGGCGTCGTCGAAGACGACTTCGCCGCCGACCGTCGGCACGCCGAAGGCGTTGCCGTAGTGCGCGATGCCTGCGACGACGCCCGCGAGCAGCGCGCGATTGCGCCGCCCGTGCTTCGGGTCGTCGAGTTTGCCGAAGCGCAGAGAGTTCATCGCCGCGACCGGGCGCGCGCCCATCGTGAAGATGTCGCGCAGGATGCCGCCGACGCCCGTGGCCGCGCCCTGGAAGGGTTCGATGAATGAAGGGTGGTTGTGCGACTCGACCTTGAAGGCCGCGCACCAGCCGTCGCCCACGTCAACGATGCCTGCGTTCTCACCCGGCGGGACGATGACGCGCTCGCCCTGCGTGGGAAGTCTCTTCAAATGTATGCGCGAGGACTTGTACGAGCAGTGCTCCGACCACATGACGGAGAAGACGCCCAGCTCGACGAAGGTCGGCTCGCGCCCGAGCAGTTCGCGGATGCGTTCGAACTCTTCCGAAGTGAGGTTGTGTGCGGCGACGACTTCCGGGGTAATGGTCTCAGGGTTCATGAACGGCAGCGACCTTGTTCGGCTGACCTGTAGGACAGCACAGGATAAAGGCTCGCGCCGGTTTCTACAAACGCCGGGAGGGTCTGTGATAGATGAGTGCAGAAGGAAGGGAAATTAAACACAGAGACACAGCTTAAAGCGTTCTAGCTGTGTCTCTGTGTCGCTGTGGTTTTATTTCTGTCCGCCGGCCGACTGCGGCTTGTCCTTCAACGCTTCGTCGAGCGCGGTACGTAACTCGGCCGGTTTGATGCGCCCCTTGTGTTTGAAGACGACTTGACCGGCGCGGTCGTAGAGGAAGGTCGCGGGCAGCTCGCCGCTCCACGTCGGGTCTACGAGGTTGATGGCGGCGTTGTCGTCGGCGGCGTGGAGGAGGTAGGAGGTCAGCTCGGTGGCGCGCTGCTCCGTCAGGAACTCGGGCACGGCCTTCTCGATGTCCGAGGGGTCGTCGAGCGAGACGAGGACGAAGTCGAGGCGGGCGGCGTCGTACTGCCCGCGAATCTTGACGAGGTCGGGGAACTCCTCGCGGCAGGGCACGCACCACGTCGCCCAGAAGTTGACGAGCAGCGGGCGCGCACGTCCGGCCCCCGCGCCGAGCAAAGACTTGAGCGCGGCCTCGTCAAGCTCGGAGACCTTCGCGGGCGCGGGCGTGTCGGCCTTGCCGGGCGGCGGCGCAGACGGCTTGGCCGGGACTTGCTTCTGCGTCCCGCCCAAGCCGCTAAAGAGTATCGCGGCCGTGAAGACGGCCGTCAGCATTACTTTCAACATCACGCGCCTTCTAGCTCGTGCGCTTGATGGAGCAGCCGAAGGCTTTGACCTCGGACTTCTCGACGGGTTTGCCGGAGAGCGTCGCCTCGATGGCGTCGCGCAGGTAGCTGGACGTGACCCCGTCGCCGTTGCGCGAGTTGTCGATGGCCCCGTGGTAGACCAGCTTGCCGGAGGCGTCGAGCAGGTACGCCTCGGGCGTGGACTGCGCGTTGAAGCGGTCGGCGATCTGGTTGCCGTCGTCCTTCAGGATGGTGAAGGCGAGGCCCTTCTCGGCCGCGTGCGACTTGACCTCAGCGACGGGCTCGGTCGAGTTCGAGTTGATGCCGACGACGTTGACGCCCTTGGCGCCGTAGTCGGCCGCGAGCTTCGCCATGCGCTCGTTGTACGCGTTCGAGACCGGGCAGCGCGTCGCGATGAAGATGAGCACCGTGCCCTTCGAGCCCTTCAAAGAGGCGAGCGTGTGCTCCTTGCCGTTGGCGTCGGGCAGCTTGAAGTCGGCGACGACCGAGCCGATGGTGACGGCGGCCTTCGCGTCGGGCGCGGGCCTGGTCGCGCGCGCGGCCTGCGCGGCGAACGCGAACGAGAGCGCGAGGAGGAGTGCGACCGCGGAGAGCTTCTTCATAACCTTGCCTGAACTCCTTTTCTGCTGGAAGTGACCGGGGAGCGCCGACAGCTTAGCGAATCTGAGTTCAAAGTTCAAAGCGGAAAGGCAGTAGGCAGTGGGCAGATGGCAGTAGGCAGCCGCTCCGCGTTTCGATGTCTTGGATTTAATCCGTAGTTTCCGACTTAACAGCCTTCAACTGCCTGCTGCCATCTGCCTACTGCCTGCTTTTCTTCAGCGTGAAGCGCCAGAGCATGCGTTGCTCGTGTTCGTCGAAGCGGTGTGCGGCGGAGGCGACGCGCCAGTGGCCGGTGAGCTGCCAGCGGCCCGTGCCGAGCTTGTTGAAGAGGGGGACGGCATGGCCCGTCTCGATTGCCGAGAGCAGCGCGCGGTTGCCGGGCGAGAGATGCTGGTCGCCGTGGCGCCCTTCGCCCGTGTAGACGATTGAGTCGCCGTCCTCCGAGAGCGCGTCCGGGTAGCAGGGGTTGATGCGGCCGAAGTCCGTGAGCAAAGAGACGAGCCGCCCGTCCCGATGATAGACGCCGTTGCGGACGCGGTGCGTGCGGCTGACCTCCTCCCAGGTGAGGACGGGCGCGTCGGCGTCGGGCTCCTGCAACTCCTCGCTTACTTGTGCCTTCCGGCTTTTAACTTTTGACTTCACTTCGCGGCGGCGAGGGTCGCGGCGAGCGAGCGGAAGACGCCGCTGCCGTCGGAGGAGCCGAGCAGGTCTTCGCACGCGCGCTCGGGGTGCGGCATCAGGCCGAGCACGTTGCGCTCGCGCGAGCAGATGCCCGCGATGTGGTCGCGCGAGCCGTTGATGTTCGCCAACTCGCCCGACTCGCCCGCCGGGTCGCAGTAGCGGAAGACGACGCGGTCTTCGCGTCTCAGCTCTTCAAACGTCTCGTCGTCGCAGACGTAGTTGCCCTCGGCGTGCGCGACCGGGAGGCTCAAGACCTGTCCCCCGCGCAGCTCGTGCGTGAAGGGCGTCTCGGTCGTCTCGACGCGGACGTTGACGTGTTGGCAGATGAAGTGCAACTCCTTGTTGCGGATCAGCGCGCCGGGCAGAAGCCCCGACTCGCAGAGAATCTGGAACCCGTTGCAGATGCCTAAGACGAACCCGCCGCGCCCCGCGAACTCCTTGACCGACGCCATCACCGGCGAGAACGAGGCGAGCGCGCCCGCGCGCAGGTAGTCGCCGTAGGAGAAGCCGCCCGGGATGATGACGGCGTCGTAGGTCGAGAGGTCGGTCTCGCGGTGCCAGACGAAGTCCACGGGCTGCCCGACGTGCTTCGAGATGACGTGGTACGCGTCGTGGTCGCAGTTCGAGCCGGGGAAGACGATCACTCCGAATTTCATCACTCGACCTCCACGCGGTAGTCCTCGATGACGGGGTTGGACAGAACGTCGCGCGCCATGCGCTCGGCCGTCTCGCGCGCGCGGGTTTCGTCCAGACCTGAGTCGAGCGCGATCTCGAAGTACTTGCCCTGGCGCACGTCGGCGACGCCGTCGTAGCCGAGCAGGTTGACGGAGTGCTGGATGGCCTTGCCCTGCGGGTCGAGCACGCCCTGTTTGAGTGTGACGTAGACTTTTGCTTTCAAGGGTCGCTCCGGGAAGTTCAAAGTTGCGAGTTCAAAGTTCAAAGTTAATCGAAGAGCCGTCCGACGTTCAAGGCGGCGCGCGCCGCCCGCTTCAAAGCTCGAACTCAACTCGGAACCTTGAGCCTGCAACTTTGAGCTTTTACAACTCCATCGTCATCTCGTGCTGCCGCAAGACTTCCGCGAAACCGTGTTCGAGGAGCGGCGCGACGTAGGGGCTGCGCTCGGGCTCGTTCTGAACCTTGAGCGCGCAACCCAGCCGGCCGAGCGCGGCACACATCGCGCGCGCCTGCCGCGCGTCGGCGGCGGCGAGGTCGGAGAGGTGCGCGTCGCCCTCCGCCGTGTACTTGACGAGGGCGTAGGCCCGAGGCCGGGAGCGCGGGCCGAGATAGAGTCCGCGCAGCTTCGCCGTCAGCAGGCTCGCCGGCTCGCGCTGCCACGCGGGCGCCTCCCGGTGCAGGCGCGTGAAGTGTTCGAGCAGTCCGGCGGCCGGGGCCTCCTGCGGGGCCGCGACGCGTGGCGTCGCGGGCGCCTTCCACTCGGCCGGGCGTTCCAGGACGAGGAGGTCGCGTGTGACGCGCATGCCCGCCCGCTCGTAGAGCCGCAACGCCGCCGTGTTCCCCGCGAGGACTTCGAGCGAGAGGCTATGCAGCCCCGCCGCGCGCGCCCTCGCGACCAACTCCGACATGAGCCTGCGCGCGAGACCGCGTCCGCGCCAGCGGGGCACGACCCCGAAGCCGCCGACCCACCCGCGCGGGCCGCGCACCCCGAGCACCGCCATCCCGGCGACCTCCGTGCCGTCGAAGACGACGAGCGAGTTCAGGAGGTCGTGCTGCTCGTAACGGACGCGGCGCGCGAGCCAGGTGGCGTCAACCGAGATTGCGACGGGATAGCCCTCGAACGCGGACGTGAAGGCCGCGGCGTACGCTTCGAGCGACACCGTCGCGGCGGAAACGAATCTCACCCCGTCGTCAGCCAATGCCTCACACCTCGCCGAAGACGCGCGCGAAGACTTTCCCGACGTTGCGCAGGTAGGGCTCGGGCGAGAGCACGCGCGCGATCTCCTCGGCCGTGAGGAGTTTGGAGATGTCCGGGTCTGCGAGGACGTGCGCCTGGAACTCGCCGCCCTCGTCCCACGTCTTCATCGCGTTGCGCTGCACCCACTCGTAAGCCTGCTCGCGCGAGACGCCCGCGCGCGTGAGCGCGAGCAGGAGTTGACCGCTGTAGACGAGCCCGCGCGTCGCCGCAAGGTTCAAGAGCATCCGCTCGGGGTAGACGACGAGCGTGTCGAGGAGCGAGGCGCACTTGTAGAGCATGTAGTCGAGCGCGATGGACGCGTCGGGCAGGACGACGCGCTCGGCCGACGAGTGCGAGATGTCGCGCTCGTGCCAGAGCGCGACGTTCTCAAGGCCGACCAGCGCGTAGCCGCGCACCACGCGCGCCATCCCGCACAGGCGTTCGGACAAAATCGGGTTGCGCTTGTGCGGCATGGCGGACGAGCCCTTCTGCCCCTTCTTGAAACGCTCCTCCGCCTCGCGCACTTCGGTGCGCTGCCAGTGTCGGACTTGAAGAGCGAACTTCTCGATTGAGGCGGCGCAGACGGCGAGCGTCGTCAGGTACTCCGCGTACACGTCGCGCTGCACGACCTGCGTCGAGACGGGCGCGGGCTTCAGGCCGAGACGCGCGCAGACCCTCTCTTCAACTTCCGGGTCGAGGTGCGCGAACGCCCCGACGGCGCCGCTGATCTTGCCGACCGCAACCGCCTCCTTCGCCCGCTCAAGTCTCAAGCGGTTGCGCCGCGTCTCGTCGTACCAGAGCGCGAAGGTGAGGCCGAAGGAGGTCGGCTCGGCGTGGACGCCGTGCGTGCGCCCGACCTGCGGCGTGTCTCGGAACTCGAAGGCGCGGCGCTTGAGGACTGCGAGCAGCGCGTCCGTCTTGCTCAACAGCAGGTCGCAGGCGTCGCGCAGCAGCAGCGCGTTGGCCGTGTCCACCACGTCCGAAGAGGTGAGGCCGTAATGCACGAAGCGCGCGGCCTCGCCGATGTTCTCGGCGAGCGCGGTGGTGAAGGCGATCACGTCGTGGTCGGTCGTCTTCTCGATCTCGCGGATGCGCTCGACGGTGAACGCGGCGCGCGCCTTGATCTCTTCGACGGCTGCGGCGGGGATCGTCCCCATCTCCGCGTGCACCTCGCAGACGGCGACCTCCACGTCCAGCCACTTCTGGAACTTGCTTTGCTCCGACCAGAGCGCGCCCATCTCGGGCAGTGTGTAGCGTTCAATCATAAGTGATGAATGATGAGTGATGAGTGATGAGTGATAAGAGAAGAAGGTGGGACTTATTTCTTATCACTCATCACTCATCACTATTTCAAAGCGTCCGAGCTGACCGTGTAGCCGGCCAGCAGCCACTCGCCGCCGCGTTCGAGTAGTGTGAAGCGCTCGGTAGCGCTGCCGCGCTCGAAGCGGGTCGAGTAGAAGAGTTCGAGGGCGTGGCCCGAGAGCGGCGCCGCGGCGCTCTGCTGCTCGGTGCCTTTGTTGAGCGCGCGGCTCTCGACGCGGCCTAAACGCTCGCGCACGCGCGCGAGGATGCGCGCGTTCTCCTCGGCCGAGACCTGCGCGCGCCACTCCTCGGCCGCCTCGCGGTAGACCTTCTCGTCGCGCCCGGCGGCGATGTCCTCGGTCACGCGCTCGACGGTCGCCTGCGCCCCCGCCGGGATGTCGCGGCGCTCCTCGACGGCGCAGCCGAAAAGCAGTAGGCAGTAGGCAGTAGGCAGTAGGCAGTAAAGAACCGTTAGCTTGAAAATATTATTGTTTCGACTTCGGCAGCTCGTCGCAGGGCAAGGATAAACCCTCGCCGCCCGCGCACTGCCTACTGCCATCTGCCTACTGCCTACTCTCTTCTTCACAGCTCTATCCAGGGCGTCGGTTCCTTGTGGTGCGAGAGGGTGATCGTGGTCGCGGGCTGGAAGAGGCCGCCGCGCTCGCGCAGCGCCGACTCGGCGGTGAACTTGGCGAGGTCGGGGTTGTTGGCGCGCTGCGAGAGGTGCGCGAGGACGACGTGGGAGGCCGTGCCGTCGAAGCCGTCGCGCAGCCACACGGCCACGTCCTCGTTCGAGAGGTGGCCGGTGCGCGAAAGAATCCGCTGCTTCAGCTCCCAAGGGTACACGTCGCACGCCTTGAGCATGTCGCGGCTGTGGTTCGACTCGATGACGATGGCCGCGCAGCCCTTCAGCCGGTCGGCGACGAGCGTCGTCACGCAGCCGAAGTCCATCAGGGTCGCGACGCGGACGCCTTCGTGAGTGGCGACGAAGCCGAAGTTGTCGGCGGCGTCGTGCGGGACGGTGAAGGGGTGGAAGTCGATCTCGCCGATCTGAAAGTCCTGGCTCGAAGAGATTTCGACCGTGCGGTCGCGCAGGCACTCGGCGCGCTTCTTCGGCTCGTCGTTGTTGCGCGACTTCTCGCGGATGTACGCGTCGCGCGTCGCGCCCGAGATGTAGACGGGGCACGACAGAGACTTCAAGAGCACGCGCAGGCCGCCCGCGTGGTCGGAGTGCTCGTGCGTGACGACGACGCCGTCGAGGCGCGCCGCGTCTTCGCCGACGAGCGCGAGCCTGCGCGCCGTCTCCTTCGCCGAGAGCCCCGCGTCCACCAGCACGCGCGTCCGCCCCGCGCAGATGAGCACGGAGTTGCCGGTCGAGCCGCTGCCTAAAACCGTCAGTCTCATCCCCTACACCAAGCCTGAGAATATGCCCCGCGCGGGACTCTTAACGCAAACGTCGGCGGGCCAAAAGTCTTACTTGTCCAGGATGAGCTTCGAGACCTTGTGGCCGCCGGCAATGTAGAGGTTGTTCTGCGCGTCGAAGGTGAGGGCGTCCGCGGCGTGCGGGATTTTGAGCGTGCGGACGTAGCGGCCGTCCGGCTCGTAGACGTGAATCTTGTCGAACGACTCGCAGACGTAGACGCGGCCCTGCGTGTCGGTCGCGAGCGCAGAGGGCGGGCCGTACTGCCCCGGCGCGTGCCCCTCGCCGCCGAAGCGCGCGAGGTACCTGCCCTCGGGCGAGAAGCGGAAGACGGCGATGTCGTCGTCGTCGTACCAGTGCTCGCCCGAGACGCCGCCGATGGCGTAGAGCGAGTAGACTTCGCCGCCCGGCCCGGCGGCGACGCGCAGCGCCTCGACTTCGAGCTTCTTGTCGAGCTGCGAGCTGACGAAGCGGTGCGTGCGGCGCGCGGCGCGCCCGTCCGTGCCCATCAGCACCAGCTCGTCATCGTCGCCCTTCTGCGAGACGATGAGGAGGCCGCCGCCGGGCACGACCGCCGCGTCGTGTATGTAGTCCGACCCGTGCCCCGCGCCCAGCACTTCGCCCGTCTCGCCGTCGAGCTTCAAGATGACGCCCGACAGCACCGCGTAGAGTTGGTTCGCGTTGTTGACGAGAAGCTTCTTGGGGCCGCCGCGCAGCTTCTCGTACCACTTCGTCTCAAGGGGGATGTTCCAGGTGTTGAGGAACTGGCCCGAAGGGTCGAAGCGCTGCACGCGCCGCGTCTCGTCGGAGACGTAGACGCGCCCCTCGCCGTCCACGGCCACGCCCATGTCATCCTTGAAGAGGCTAGGGCCGGTGCCCTCGCCGCCGAAGGTGTAGGCGACGGTGTAGCCGTCGGGTTTCGGCGCGGGCGTCGGGGTGGGAGGTCGGAAGGGCGTGCGGGTCGTGTTGACGTTGACGTTGACGCCGCCGGAGCGGTTCGAACGCATGTTCCTGACGATGAGGAGGCCGATGCCCGCGGTGACGACGAGGAGTGCGACGACGGCGAGCGCGACCTTCTTCGGCTGGTCGGGTTGGCCGAAGTCAAGCTGCGGCTTTTCGGGCGGCGTGGGCGTAGG
>CAXTSK010000149.1:0-9793 GCA_964246655.1 uncultured Pyrinomonadaceae bacterium | reverse complement strand
GTTGGCGCCCCCCCCGGGGGCTGCGCCGGGCGTGAGGGCGCGGTGGACGCCGCGCGCGCCGGGCTGCCCCCCCCCGCCGGCGGCGCGCGCGACGAGTTTCGCGTCGTCTCGGACGAGCGTGACCGCGCGCGCGGCCACGTCGTCCGCGAACTTCAAGGCGTCGGGGCCGGCGACAACCGTGTCGATCTGTTCGAGCGAGGCGATACGATTACTCGCAAGGCCGAGGTCGTACTTGGCGGCGAGTATGCGGCGTGCCGACTCCTCGATGCGCTTCTCGGTGAGACGACCGCCCTTCACAGCTTCGACGAGTCCGCGCAGGATGGCGTCCGGGTCGGCGGGCTTCAGGAGCATGTCGGCGCCCGCGAGCACAGCGCGCACGCCCGCCTCATCCTGCTTGAAGTAGATGGTCAGGCCGCTCATGTCGAGCGCGTCCGTGACGACGAGGCCGTCGAAGCCGAGGTCGTTCCGCAGCAGCTTCGTCGTGACGACGGGCGAGAGCGTGCCGGGCAGCACGGCGTTCTCCGCGAAGACCTCGCTCTCGGCGTAGGTCGGCCGCACGATGGCCTCGCGCGGCAGCGGCGAGACCTGCGTCGGGTCAATCTGCGGGAGCCCTATGTGCGCCGTCATCACCGCGCCGACGCCCGCCTTGATGGCCGCGCGGAAAGGAACGAGCTCGACCGAGTCTAAACGCGCGCGCGCCACGTCGATGACGGGCAGGCCGCGGTGTGAATCGACGGCCGTGTCGCCGTGGCCGGGAAAGTGCTTGGCCGTGGCGATGACGCCCGCGCCTTGCGCGCCCTCGACGAAGGCGGCGACGTAGCGCGCGACCTCCGAAGGTTCTTCGCCGAAGCTGCGGACGTTGATGACGGGGTTCCCCGCGTTGTTGTTCACGTCGGCGACGGGCGCGAAGATGTGTTGGACGCCGAGGGCGCGGGCCTCGCGCGCGGTCAGCTCGCCTTGAAGGCGGGCGAAGGCGGGGTCGCCGGTCGCGCCGACGGCCATGTTCCAGGGCAGGTTCGTCGTGTCGTCGAAGCGCATGCCGCTCCCGGCTTCGAGGTCGGCCGAGATGAGCAGAGGCAATTTCGCGAGCCGCTGCATGCGGTTGACGAGGTGGACGGACTCATAGACGGGGCCGCGGAAGAGGATGATGCCGCCGACGTGGTTCTGCTCGACCTGACGGCGCAGCTCCTTGAACTCGTCGCTCTGTTGGTTGAGGTAGCGCGCGTTGATGCCGACCGAGATAAGTTGGCCCGCCTTCTCTTCGAGCGTCATCGCCTTCAACTGCTCGTCGGCCCACCTGAGCGCTTCCCTGCTCGGCTTGGCTCTGTAAGCAGGCGTGACCTCGGCCTTGAGCACGACCGTCGGCACGCCCTGCGCGCGCCCCGACCCGACCAACGTCAAGGTCAGCGAGAAGGCGACCAACAGCGCTAACGCCCCGCCGCGAATTAAATTGTCCGCGCAATGTTTCATCTTCGACGATATAGCGGTCAGTATCACCCGCGGTAGCGAGTGGGGGGTTACGTTGATGGCACGGCCGGAGCACAAAGTACCACCCGCTACCGCGGGTAGTACTGACCCGATTATCTTTCGGCGGTGCCGGGGGCCAGCTCGTCCCTCTGCTCGGCGGATGCGGGCGCGAAGGCGAAGCTCGCGAGCCACGCGACGAGGAGCGTGATGCCGCTCCCGAGCAGCACGTACCAAGTCCACGCCAGCGGCGTGTAGAAGCGCACGTAGAGCATGACGACGATGCTAGCCACCATCCCGACAAGCGCGGGCGGCTCGCTCACGCGCCGCAGGAACGTGCCGACGAGGAAGACGCCGAGCACCGGCCCGTTGATGAGCGACGCTATCGACAGAGCCTTGTCGAGCGCCGAACTCGGATACGACATCGCGATGATTGCCACGCCGATCTGTACGAGGCCCCACACGAGCGTCAGCACGTGCGACACGCGCAGGTAGTGCCTGTCTTCGCGCTGCGGGCGGAAGGGCTTGTAGAGGTCGTTGACGGCCGTCGCCGCAATCGAGTTGAGCGAAGACGAAAGTGCCGCGGCGAAGATGGCCGCGACGACGAGTCCCGAGAGCCCCGTCGGCATGTGCTTCGTAATGAAGTCGGGGAAGACCCGGTCGCCGCCCGCAAAGGGGAAGGTCGCGCTCGCGGCCTTTGCAAACGCGGGGTCGGACAGGCAGCGGCCCGCGGCCTCGGTCGGGTTCACCTGCGCGCAGGCCGCGGCAAAGCCGTGGTACCCGGGCGAGGCGTGCGGGCCGTAGAAGCCGAAGAGCCCCCCGCCGATGAAGTGGAAGCCGACGAACTGCGCGAAGACGACCGCGCCGGAAGACAGAAGCGCCGCCGCCGCGCGCCGCGGCCGGTCGGTGCAGAGGTAGCGCTGCACAAGATACTGGTCGGTGCCGTGCGTGCTCATCGTCAGGAAGCATCCGCCGACGAGCCCCGCCCAGAACGTGTAACTCTTCGTCAAATCAATCGGGAGCGAGAACGTGTAGGTCGCGTCGGTGAACGGGAACGAGAGCGCGTAGGGCGTCTGCCGGAAGCCGAAGTCGATCACGTCGAACTTGCCGAACTGGCTCCCCAAGTCCAACGCGCCGCCGAAGCCGCCCTTGACGGCCGACGCGATGACGACGGCCGCGGCCGCCGCGCCCGCCAGGTAGATGCCGAGCTGCACGACCTCGACCCAGATGACCGCCTCCATCCCGCCGTAGTACGTGAAGACGATCATCACCACGCCGAGCAGCACGATGGAGCCGATGGTCACCGTCGTCACGTTCGCGTCCGGCTTGAACGCCGTGTAGACGGCCGCGAGCACGATGGCCGTCAGCAAAAGTCTGATGCCGTCCGCGATGTTGCGCATGACGACGAAGAGCGCCGCCGCCAGCATCTTGATGCGCCCGCCGAATCGACGTTCGAGAAGCTGGTAAACCGTCAACAACTCGCCGCGGAAGTAGGACGGGATGAAGAGGAGCGAGATGACGATGCGGCCCAGCATGTAGCCGACGACCAGTTGCAAGAACTGGAAGTTGCCGCCGCGCGAGAAGGCGACGCCGGGCACGCTGATGAAGGTGATGGTCGAGGTCTCGGTGGCGACGATGGAGGCGGCGATGGCCCACCACGGCACGCTGCGGTCGCCGACGAAGTAGTCCTCGGTCGTCTCCTGCTTGCCCGCGAACCAGATGCCGAACAGGGTGATGCCGACGAGGTAGCCGAAGACGATGATTAGGTCGAGCAGTCCCATTTAGAAGGTTGGCGGCCGGGCTTCAGACTTTGACGAGCGGGAGTGTGCGTGCAGATTCTATTTTCAAACCTCACGCGGAAGCAAATCGCCTAAGGCTCGAATGCGCGGGACGACGCTCTCGGGGTGCAGGTCTAAGGGGTCTAAGAGCACGGCCGCGAGTCCCGCGGCGCGCGCCGCCAGCGCGTCGTGCACGTAGGAGTCGCCGACGAAGACGGCCTCGTGCGGTTCTACTCCGAGTAGCCCGAGCGCGTGGCGGAAGATGGCCGGGTCGGGCTTACTCAAGCCGACGAGGTGCGAATCGACGATCACGTCGAAGCGTTCGGCCAGCCCCGCCGCTTCTAAAGCGTCGCGCACGCGCCCGTCCTCGGTGTTCGAGATGACGGCGACCAGCAGTCCCCTGCTCTTCAACTCGTCAATCACGCGCGGGGCTTCGGGGTCGCAGCCGCACCAGATGTGCCGCTCGGCGTGCGCCGCGTCGATGCGCCCGACAACTTCGGCGCACGCCGCCTCTCCGAGCCCGAGCCCGCCGTACATCGCGCGGAAAGTCCAGTGGCGCCCGCTCTGGTCAATCGAGGGCCTTCCCTGCACCGGCGCGCTGATGCCCTTCAACATCTCGCCGAACGCGCGCCGCATCTCCCCGGCGCCGAACCTTCGGCCGGCGTGTCCTTCCGCCAACGCCGCGAGCCTCTCCCAGTCGGGATGTATCAGCGTCCCGCCCGCGTCGAAGACGCACGCGCGCGCGCCTTGGAGAGAAGGGTGGAGCGAAGTTGAAGACATTGTGTTTAGGATTGTGCCTGAGGAATTTGAAATTTCAAATTTGAGATTTGAAATTCTTAATCCCGCTCGCCCATGAGGAGTTCTTGCAGGCGCTCGCGGCGGGCGCGGCTGAGCTTCAGCTCGGTGCCGTCGCGGAGCACGACGACGTACTCGCCGCTTGGGTGCTGGTGTAATTCTTTAACGCGGTCGAGGTTGATGATGGCGGAGCGGTGCGTGCGCCAGAAGGTCTTCGGGTCAAGCCGCTCCTCCAGCTCCTTCATGCTCAGACGCAGCAGGTGCGCGCGGCCGCCGACGTGGAGCTTGACGTAGTAGTTGTCGGCCTCGATCCAGTCCACGTCCGAAGGGTTGATGAAGATGACGCGGCCGCCGACCTTGACCATGAAGCGCGTCAGGTAGCCGCCCTTTCTGCCTGACGCGGCAACGGTCTCTTCCTCCGCGCCCGCGCGGCCGCGGAGGAAGGCGCGGAGACTCTCGGCCAGCCCCTTCGCCTCGCGCAGCTCGACGTGCGACTTGGCCCGCGCGAGCGCTTCGCGGAATCTGTCGTCGGTGAAAGGTTTGAGGAGGTAGTCGAGCGCGTGCACCTCGAACGCCTTGAGCGCGTAGGCGTCGTAGGCCGTGACGAAGATGACGGCCGAGATGCGTTCCAGCTCAACGGCCGAGAGCACGTCGAAGCCGTTCATGCCGGGCATCTGGATGTCGAGGAAGAGGAGGTCGGGCGGGCGGTGGCGGATTGACTCGACGGCCTCGGCGCCGCCGCCGCATTCGCCGACGACTTCGATGTTCGTGTCTTCGGCAAGGAGGTTCCTGATCGTGCGGCGGGCCAGGGGCTCGTCGTCCACGATGAGCGTCCGAATCTTCCTCGCCTCCGCGCTCATCCTGTCCGAACCGACCCGCGCCCTTCGCGGAAGGGGATGACGGCTGACGCCGTGACGCCGCTGCCGACGCCCGTGACGTTGCGCAGTTCGAAGCGGTGCTCGGAGCCGTAGAGTCTCTTCAGGCGCTCGACCGTGTTGGCGAGCCCGATGCCGCCGCTCTCCTCGATGCGCCAGCCGGATTGTAGGCCGGGGCCGTCGTCGGAGACTTCGAGATGGAGCATGTGCCCCGAGCGATATGCGTTGATGGAGATGGTGCCCGGCGTCTCGCAGGGCGAGACGCCGTGGCGGACGGCGTTCTCGACGAGCGGCTGCAAGATCATGTTCGGCACGAGCGCGTCCAACGTCTCGGGCGCGATGTCCGTGCGCACGGTCAGACGGTCTGAGAAGCGCACGAGCTGTATGTCTAAGTACAGCTCGGCGAACTTCAGTTCCTCGCGCAGCGGCACCTCCTGCTCGTCGGCGCTGTCGAGCGCGCGGCGCAGCAGCTCGCTCAGCCCCGCGATCATGTTGACGGCGGGCTGGCGTTCGCCCCCGCGCACGAGGCCGGAGATGGTGTGGAGCGTGTTGAAGAGGAAGTGCGGGTGGAGCTGCACCTTCAACGCCTCAAGCTTCGCCTGCGCGAGCTGCGCCTTCAGCTCGGAGGCGGCCGACTCGCGCTCGCGGTAGCGCTCTCGGTAGTCGAAGGCGTAGCCGACGCCGAGCACGGCCCAGTAGACGAAGAAGTCGAAGAGGAAGAGGCTCCGCAACTCGCCGCTGTACTGTTGGATGAACGGGCGCGTGTCGCTCCACACGTCGAACGGCTGGATGAGCATCCTGATGTACACGGAGGCGGCGACGTGCGCGGCCGGGAGCAGAAGGCTGAAGGGCAGGTGGATAAGGAGCCCCCGGAGCCAAGAGCCGTTCGCGCCCGTGACCCGACGCCCGAGCCCGAGGACGAGGGGCGTCAGGCAGCCCCAGACCCACCAGACCGCGAGCTGCCAGAAGACGATGCGCCACCAAGAGTGATGCATCCCCGGCCTGTGCAGCATCTCGAAGTAGACCTGGTTGGCGTTGAGGAAACTGAAGAGCGCCCAGAAGCCGAAGAGCGTGCCCCACTTCAGCCAGTCAACGCGGACGGCCGCGGGGGCCACGCCCGCCGCGTCGAAGGCCACGCGCGCGGCGTTCAAATCTATCCTCTCAGCACGCATTCATGCTCTCCGATTTAAAATTAACCACAGAGACACAGAGGCACAGCTTGTTGACGTACTGTCTTCTAAGCTGTGTCTCTATGGTTAATTCCCATCGCGTATTAGCTCAAGTACGAGATTGTACAGGACGGGGTCGGTTTGTCACTCCCTGCGCAGCGTGAGCATCGGGTCGATGGCCGTCGCGCGCAGCGAGGGGATGAGGCACGCCGTCCCCGCCACGAGCATCAGCAGGCACGAGACGGCCGCGAAGGTCACGGGGTCTGCGCCCGGCGTGGAGAAGAGCAGCGACGCGATGAGCCCGTTGAGCGCGAGCGCCCCGGCTACGCCTAACGCGAGCCCGACTAAGACGAGCGTCATCCCCTGCCGCATAATCATCGTCACGATGCGCGTTCGCGTCGCGCCGAGCGCGAGGCGGATGCCGATCTCCTTCGTCCGCTGCGCCACCGCCAGCGCCATCACGCCGCTGATGCCGGCCGCCGTGATGACCAGCGCGACGAGCGCGAACAGTCCCAGCAACCACGCCGTCAGCCGCGGCGACGCGACCGAGTCGTCCAGGACTTGCTGCAAGGTCTTGACCTGGTCAATCGCCGTCTCGCTATCAACGTCGTGGACGGCGTCGCGCAGAGACTTCGACAGGGCCATCGGGTCGCCCTTCGTCTTGACGACGAGGAACTGCCCGAACCCGAGCTGCGCGACGGGGCCGTATATCTCGTCGCTCGGCTCCTTGTCGAGCCCGTACTGACGGACGTTGCCGACGACGCCGACGATGGTGACCCACGTCTGCCCGTTGTCGAACGAGACGCGCTTGCCCACGGGGTCTTCGTTCCCCCAGCGGTGGCGCGCGGCCGCCTCGTTGACGATGGAGACCTGCGGCGCGTTCAGCTCGTCTGCCTCCGTGAACGCACGGCCGCGCAGAAGGGGCACGCCCGCCGTGCTGAAGTAAGCGGGGCTTACGGCGCGCGCGTCCACCTGCGGGGCGGCCTGGCCGTTGTCCGGCGGCTTGCCTTCCACGAGGATGCTGACGGTGTTCGGCCCGCGCGTGATGCCGGCGGGGTTCAAAGGATATGTGGAAGAGACCGCGGCCTCCGCGACGCCCGGCTGCTGCTTCACACGTTCGAGCAGGCGCTTGAAGTACGCGGCGTACTGCGCGGTCGTGGCGTTGGGGTTCTTGGGGTCGTTGTTGATGAACCTCGACCAGTTCGGCGCGAGCCGCATGACGAGCGTGTTCCCGGGGTCGAAGCCCGGCTCAACCTGCTGAAGCTTGATGAGGCTCCGCAACATCAGCCCCGCGCCGATGAGCAGCGTGAACGAGATCGCCACCTGCGCGACCGTCAGCAGACCGCGCACGCGATTCTTCCCCGCCGCCGTCGAGCGCCCGCCGTCCTCCTTGAGCGCCGCGGCCAAACTCTGCTTCGAGCCCTTGCCGAAGGAGAGCGCCGGCAGCAGTCCGAAGACGAGGCCGGTGCCGACCGAAAGCAACAGCGCGAAGAGCAGGACGGAAGAGTCGATGCTGATCTCCGCCGTCCGGTTCGTGAACCGCCCCGCGAACGTGGTCAGCAGCGGCAGACCCCATGAGGCCAGCAGAATGCCCACCACCCCGCCGCCCAGAGAGAGCAGCGTGCTCTCGGTCAACATCTGCCTGATGAGCCGCGCGCGGCTCGCGCCGAGCGCCGTGCGCATCGCGATCTCCGGCTGCCGCCGCAGGACGCGCGCGAGGTTCAGGTTCGCCACGTTCGCGCACGCGATGAGCAATACCAGCCCCGTCGTCGCGAGCAGAATCAGGAACGTCGGCCGCGCCTGCTGCGTCAAAGCCTCGCCCAGGCCGCCGACCTGCGCGGTGTAGCCGATGTTCTTCGGGTAGATGTCCGGGTAGGTCGCCTGTAGGTTGCCGGCGATGGTGTCGATGTCGCCCTGCGCCTGCTCGATGGTCGCGCCCGGCTTGAGCCGACCGAAGACGACGGAGAGCAGACGCGCCTGCCGGTTCTCGATGACCTGTTGGCTTGAGCGGAACGGGCAGTTGACCGTCGGCATGTACACGTCGCTCTCGGACGGGTACTCGGGGATGGGCGGCAGCACGCCGATGACCGTGTGCGGGCGGTTGTTCATGCGGAAGACGCGGCCGACGATGTTCGGGTCGCTGTTGTGGCTGCGCTGCCAGTACTTGTAACTGAGCATGAGCACGGCCTCGCCGCCGAGCGTCTCGTCCTCGGGCTTGAAGGAGCGGCCGAGCAGAGGCTTCACGCCGAGCACATCGAAGAAGTTCGCCGAGACGACGCCCGTCTGCACGCGCTCCGGCTCGTCGCGGCCGTAGAGGATGAAGTTCATCGAGTGGTGCTCGACCATCGACTCCATCGTCTTGTTCTGGTCGCGGTAGTCGAAGAACTCCTGCGGCGAGAAGCCGAGGCTGTTGACGTTGTTGAGCCGCGCCTGCTGGCGCACGACGACGAGGCGGTCGCCCTCCCGGTAAGGGAGCGGCCGCAGCAACACGCCGTAGATGACGCTGAAGATGGCCGTGTTGGCGCCGATGCCGAGCGCCAGCGTCAAGACCGCCGCCGCCGTGAAGCCAGGGCTCCGGCGCAAGACCCTCAACCCGTAACGCACGTCGCGCCACACCGACTCGAACAGACCGCCGCCGCCTTCCACTTTCTCTTCTCTCACACCGCACCTCCTCTGCGTCACTCAAACGCGGGCGAGGTTATATCTCAACCCGCGCGGCCCGGATTCATCTTTGCAGTGAACTGCGGCGTATTTGCAGCGAAGGTCTTTAAAAGGCAGTTTAACCACAGAGACACAGAGGCACAGCTTGGAAGTTATATCGCTTCAATCTGTGCCTCTGTGTCTCTGTGGTTAATTCTTTCGGGAAAGCTCTTGGACGGCACGGCCGACGACCCAGCCGCAGGCTTCGAGTGCGCGCTTTGACTCTTCAGCCCCACGCCCCGTCTTCCACATCACGAGCGCCACGCGCAGGTCGCCGCCCGCCTTCGAGAGAGTCTCGCGCGCGGCCCCTTCGTCGAGCCCCGCTTCGGCCGCGAGTATGCGCTCGGAGCGAGCGCGCAGCTTGACGTTGCTCGGGCGCATGTTCGTCATGCGGTTCCCCGTCACGTAGCCGAGCCTGACCATCGTCGCCGTCGAGATCATGTTCAAGACCATCTTCTGCGCCGTGCCCGCCTTCAGGCGCGTCGAGCCCGCCAGCACCTCCGGCCCGACCACGGGCACGACGGAGACCTCCGCCGCGCGCGTGATGGCCGACCCCGGCACGCACGTCAAGGCCGCCGTGAACGCGCCCGAGTTCCGCGCGAACTCGACCGCGCCGATGGTGTAAGGCGTCCGCCCCGACGCGGCGATGCCGACCAACGCGTCCTTGCCCGTCACGCCGCGAGCCAACGCGTCTCGCGCCCCGGCCTCGCGGTCATCCTCCGACGCTTCGGTCGCCCGGTAGAGCGCGTCGTAACCGCCCGCGATGATTCCCTGCACCAGTTCCGCCGGCACGCCGAACGTCGGCGGACACTCCGAAGCGTCCAACACGCCCAGACGCCCAGACGTGCCCGTCCCCACGTAGAAGAGCCGCCCGCCCGCGCTCAACCTCTCGACGACTCCTTCGACCACACGTTCCACTTCAGGCAGCACGCGCCCGACCGCGGCCGCCACGCCCGCATCTTCCTCGTTCATCAGGCGCAGCACCTACGCGGTCGGCAGCCTGCTCAGCTCG
>CAXTSK010000148.1:0-9826 GCA_964246655.1 uncultured Pyrinomonadaceae bacterium | reverse complement strand
TCGCGCTGCCCCGGCTCGGCCGCTTCGAGACCGCGCCGGAGAAGTTCGAGCGCCGCCTCCTGGGCGCGCCGCGCCTCGGCCTCTGCCTCAAGCAACCGGTCGGCGACCGCGGCGCACTCGGCCGAGGCCAGCTTGAGAACGTGCTCGACGGGGAAGCCCGCGGCGCGCAATCCGATGTGACGCCACAGCGCCCACTCCTCGCCGGGCATCTGTATCAGATGTTCCGGCAGCGCCGCCCGACTCTCGGCCGGGGCCATTCCCGCCCGGCCCGTCAAGGCCGGGCCGTCTTCGATAAAAGTGCTCTGACTCATGACTATCTCCTGGTGCGTTTAGGCTCGCGCGCGGGCGGCCTCTTACTCGTATTTCAACGCGACTATCGGGTCCACCTTGGTCGCGCGGCGCGCGGGGACGTAGCAGGCCACGCCCGCCACCAGCGCCAGCAGGAGGGAGAGGCCGGCGAAGGTCACGGGGTCGGTCGTGCTCACGTCGTAGAGCATGCCGGAGAGGAAACGCGTCACGGCGAAGGAGACGGCCAGGCCGATGCCGAGGCCCGTGAGGGCCAGTATCATCCCCTGCTTGAGAATCATCGAGAGGATGTGGCCGGGCTTCGCGCCGATGGCGCGGCGGATGCCGATCTCGTGCGTGCGCTGGGCCACCGAGTAGGACATCACGCCGAAGAGGCCGACGGCCGCCAGCGTCATCCCGAGCAGGCCGAACATGCCGAGGATCGTCGCGCCGATACGCGGCAACAGCAGCGCCACGCCCATGTGCTCGGCCAGAGTCTTCAAGTCGTAGACGGGCAGGTTCTCGTCGATGGCGCGCACCTCGTTGCGAATGACGCCGGCCAGTTGGCTCGGCGAGCCGGACGCGCGCAGCAGGAGCTTGGTCTCCGACTCGTAGTTCTGCAATATCGGCAGGTACATGAACGGCTGCGGGTCTTCGCCGAGGCTCAGATACTTGCCTTCCTTCGCCACGCCGACGACCTCAAGGTACGGCCCCTTGCGCCCCTTTATGCTGAGCCGCTTGCCGACGGGATCCTGGTTGCCCCAGAAGCGCCGCGCCATCGTCTCGTTGATGATGACTACCCCGGGCGCGTCCTCCCTGTCCTGCATGGTGAAGTCGCGGCCGCGCACCAGCGGGATGCTGAGGCTCTCGAAGTATTTCGGCCCGACGATGCTGTAGGGCATCTCCATCCCCTCCTCGGCCTTCGACGTGCCGCCCTCGACGACGACCGGCCTGCGGCTCGAATCTATGCCGAGCGGCAGCGTGCTCGCCACGCTGGCCGACTGCACGCCGGGGACGCCGCTGAGGCGCCCGAGCAACTGCTGGTAGAGGAGCGCCCCCTTGCTCGCGTCGTAGCCGCGCGCGTTCAGGTCGAGCGACATCGTGACGACGTTGTCGTAGCGGAAGCCGGGGTCGATGGACTGCGCGTTGTACATGCTCCGGAGGAAGAGGCCGGTGGCGATGAGCAGCACCACGGAGAGCACGATCTGCGAGACGACGAAGATGTTGCGCAGGCGCGAGCGCTTGAAGCCGCCGACCGAGTCCTCGTTCTTCAGCGCCGGGACCAACTCCGGCTTCGAAGCCTGAAGCGCGGGCGCGAGCCCGAAGACCACGCCCGTCAGCAGGGAGATGAGCAGCGTGAAGCCGAGCACGCGCGCGTCGAGGCCGAAGTCGAAGGAGACCGGCACGGGCACGGGCGGCTTGAACGACATCAGCAGGCTCGTGCTCCAGTAGGCCAGCACGAGGCCGCCCAGCCCGCCCAGCATCGAGAGGAGGACGCTCTCGGTCAGCAGTTGGCGGATGAGCCGGCCGCGCTTGGCCCCGAGCACGAGGCGGATGGCGATCTCCTTGCGCCGGTTCGCGGCGCGCGCCAGCAGGAGGTTGGCGACGTTGGTGCAGGCGATGAGCAGCACCAGCCCGACCACGATAGCCAGCAGCGCCGTGAACCCGAGCACCATCCCGCGCAACTGCGGGAAGACGCGCGCCTGGCTCTCGGGCATGACCAGCACGCCGCGGCTTGCGTTGTTGGCGTTCCTCCACTCCTTCGGGTAGGACTGGTAGAGCTGGCTCGCCAGGACGGTGAACATCACCTGCGCCTGCTCGATACCGACATCGGGCTTGAGCCGGCCGATGAGGAACAGCCCGCGCGTGTCGCGCCGGTTCAGCACGTCGCCGCCGGGGTTGAGCGTCGGCATCATCGTCAGCGGCACCCACACGTCGGGCGCGAGCCCGAGCATCGTCCCCGTGAAGCCCTTCTCGGCGACGCCCACGACCGTCAAGCTCTGGCCGTTGATCTTCACCGTCCGGCCGACGACCGACGGGTCGGAGTTGAAGCGGCGCTCCCAATAGCCGTGGCTCACGACGGCGACCGGGTGCGCGCCCGCGACCTGATCCTCCTCGGGGAGGAAGGGCCGGCCGAGGGCGGTCTTCACCCCAACCACGGGGAAGTAGTTGCCGGTCGCGAACGCACCGAGGATGCGCTCGGAGTCGCCGCCCTCCGTCAGAACCATCGGCCGCACGGTGTAGGCCAACAGCCCCGAGAGGACGCTGTTCTTGTCGCGGAAATCGAGGTAGTCCTGGTAAGAGGAGGCGCCGTAGGGCGAGCCGCCGTAGTCACCCGTGTAGAGCGCGACGAGTTGGTCGGGCTCTTTGACGGGCAGCGGCCGCAACAGGACGGCGTTGACCAGACTGAAGATCGAACTGTTCGCGCCGATGCCGAGCGCGAGCGTGAGCACGGCCACGGCCGTGAAGCCGGGACTCTTTAACAGTAAGCGGGCGCTGAAGCGCAAATCCTGCCACAAGTTCTTCATCAGTAAAACTCTCTTTCTATCTAACAGCCTATTAACCGCCATCGTCGGTTAAAGGCCCCGACCGTTTAACCCCACTGGCCGCCGGCTAGGCGACGCCCGGCTCGAACTCGGGGCCGGCGACGCCGACGGGCTCCGCCTTGGAGGGGCGCCGGTAGACCAGCTCGAAGACGGGCGAGGACATGAGCGTCGTCCCGATGGCCATGATGACCATGATGGCGAACAGCGTCGGCGTGATCACGCCCTTCTGCAACCCGATGTTGAGGATGATGAGTTCCATCAGCCCGCGCGCGTTCATCAGCGCGCCGACGCCGAGCGCGTCGCGCTGGGTCTCGCCGTTGAGCCGGGCCGCCAGCCAGCAGGCGACACCCTTGCCCACCGACGCGGCCACCATCACGAACAGCGTGACGGCCCACAGGTAGGGCGTGTCCACCAGCCCGATCCTCGTGTTCAGGCCCGAGTAGACGAAGAAGAGCGGGAGCAGGAACGAGACCGTGAGCGGCTCGATGCGGCGCGTCAACTCGTGCGCCAGCAGGCCGCGCGGCATCGCCGCCCCGAGGATGAAGGCGCCGAAGACCGCGTAAATCTGGATGGCGTCGGTGAACCACGCGCCGAGCATCACCAGCATCAGCACGAAGGAGAACATCGGCGCGCTCAGGCTGCCTTCGCGCTCCACCTTCCGGCCGACGTGGGTGAGCAGTCGCTTGCCGACCGTCAACGTGAACGCGACGTAGAGCACCCCGCCGCCGATGGCGATGACGGCGATGCTCGGCGTGCTGCTGAAGCTCGCCAGCACGAGCGCCAGCAGGCACCACGCGGCCGCGTCGTCAATCGAGCCGGCGGCCAGCGCCAGCGTCCCGAGCATCGTGCCCGTCATGCCGCGCTCG
This sequence comes from uncultured Pyrinomonadaceae bacterium, assembly GCA_964246655.1. Taxonomy (GTDB): domain Bacteria; phylum Acidobacteriota; class Blastocatellia; order Pyrinomonadales; family Pyrinomonadaceae; genus QHXN01. Next base: position 6,129 of record CAXTSK010000148.1, on the reverse strand, counting down.
TAGATGATGCGCGCCAGCATCGGGAAGGCCGTGATCGACATCGCCGCGCCGAGGAACAGCATCGCCTCCCAGCGGACGACCTTCTCGCCGAAGAAGACGCCGTCGCCCGTCATGAAGACCGCCATCGTGGCGCCGAGGATGAAGGGGACGGCGATGCCGGCCATCGACACGGCGGCCGCCGTGCGGATGCGCCGCCGGATGAGCTCGGTCTGGAATTCGAGTCCCACCAGGAACATGTAGAGCACCAGCCCGATCTGGCAGACGGCGAAGATGATGGTCATCGACTCCTTCGGGAAAAGCTGCGAGTGCACGCCCGGCAGCAGCAGGCCGAACAGCGACGGCCCCATCAGGACGCCCGCGATCATCTCGCCCACCACCTGTGGCTGGCCGATCTTCTTCGCCACGATACCGACCAGTCGGCACACGGCAAGGATGAAGGCCACCTGGAAGAAAAAGAGCACCGAGAGGGAAAAGCTTGACATGTGCTGAAACTCCTTTAATTTCTGCCCAGGGTCGCCCGGCGTCTCCGCCGCGTCGTGAACCCCACGGGTCGCTCAAAAGCTGGTGTTAGTCTTCGGCGTCGTACGCGCCCGCCGCGCGCTTATGGCGCGAGGGTCAGTCGGTGGACGGTCGCCTCGTTTACTTTGGTCTCCGAGAAGGGGAAATGCGGGGTGCGCGCGGCGTGCCAGTCGGCGAGCTGATCCGAGTAGAAGGGGCTGCCTATCTGACCGCTCTGCCCCGTGGTGACGCCCTGCCGCGTGTTGTCCAGGTCGGACATGTCCACGACCAGCCGCATCGAGACGCCCCAGCCGCCGCCGTTGCAGTTGACGGTCTGCGTGCCCCCGCCCATCTTTTGCGAGTCGAGGTCGAAGAGGAAGCCGAGGGGGCCGACGCCGAGCGGATGGCGGAAGTCGGCCGTCACGTTGGCGCGCGACCAGTTCCACTGCTTGCGGTCGGTTCCGAGGTTGTCGGTGAGGTAGCTCACCGCCTCGTTGTAGGAGCGGATGATTAACTCCGCGTAGCTTGAGCAATCCGCCGGCAGCAACTCGGGCGGCTGGCGGCGCAGCATCAACTCGACTCCGGTAGTCTGGTTGAACCACTTGAAGTTCTGGAAGTCCGTGCCGAGCTTGGCCTTGTAGATGGCGTCGGTCAGCTTGCGGCGCGTCAGCGAGAGCGTCGTGGGGACGATGCTGTCGGGCTGCAACTGCCCGTCCCAGGCGTCTATCTGCCCGATGATTTCGCGCGCGGTCGGGTCGTCGCGGTAGGGGCTGTCTTCAAGGATGCGCTTGGCCTCCCGCGTGAAGTTCACGTCCACGAGGGAGTAAACGTCCGCCTGCATGGCCTGCGCGTCCTCGACCGACACCTTCTCCTTCGACTCGATGAGTTGCGCGATGCGCTTGGCGCGGTAGGGCGCGTACCACTCGTGGTTGAGGAAGTGTTTGTAGCTCGTGCCGACCGTGCGGTTGTTCGCCGTCACCACGTAGCCCTGCGGCGGGTTGTAGACGTGCGGCAGTTCGTCGAAGGGGATGTAGCCCCGCCAGTCGTTGGCGTCCGCGGCCCCGTCGTAGGGCACTGAGCCGTCGCCGCTGCCGCGCACGGGGACGTTGGCCGCGACGTAGTAGCCGATGTTGCCGTCCGCGTCGGCGTAGACGAAGTTCTGCGCGGGCCCGCGGTACTCACGCAGCGCGGCGCGGAAGTCGTCCCAGTTCGCGGCGCGCATCAGGCCGCGGAAGGCCGCGAACTCGCACACGTCGTCGAGCGCCGTCCAGCGCAGGGCCATCTTCTTCCCGTCCTGCTCCGTGATGATGGGGCCGTGGCGGGTGATGACGACCTCGCGCTCCACCTCGTCGGCGGCGGTGCCGAACGTCGAGCGGCGCACCTTCACCTTCTCGTGCACGACCTCGGCGTCGCGCCACTCGGTGCCGACGCGGTACTGGTACGGGTTGTCGGGGTTGAACTCCTCGGCGTAGAGGTCTTGCACGTCGAGGAAGGCGTTGGTCACGCCCCAGCTGATGCGCCCGTTGTGGCCGATGACGACGCCGGGGATGCCCGGGAAGGTCACGCCCGCGACGTTAATCTGCCCGTCGCCCGTGCTGAGGGCCATCTGATACCAGGTGGAAGGGACGCCGTGGCCGAGGTGCGGGTCGTTCGCCATGATGGGCTTGCCGGTCGTCGTCCGCGCGCCGCTGATGACCCAGTTGTTGCTACCGGGCATCTCCGCCTCCAGACCGAGCGCGGCGAGCATGTCGCGCTCGACCTGCTTCGGGTTCGCGGCGGCCAGTTCGCGCGCCGCGTCGGCCAAAGGCTTCGGAGCCTTTCTCGCGCGCTCGACGCGCGAGGAGATTTGCCGGGCCTTGGCGGGCGACGCCTTGCCGCCCGGCCGGCTCGCGGACTCGGGCGTGAGCGGCGAGGGGGCCGGGCCGTCGTCGGAGCCGACCACGATGAGGTCTTCCGGCGAGTACTCCGGCGTCATGTACTGGCGCGACAGGTCGTCGAGCTGCGAGAGGACGGAGCCGCGCATGATGTCCCTGTCCCATGAGCTGGCGAGCGTCTGCGCGATCAGCTTGCCGACCACGACCGAGTCGGCTACGTCCCAGGGCTCGGGCTCGTAGCGCAGGATGCGGAACTCGACGGGCAGGTTATCGCGGCGCTCGTCGATGTATGCGTTGATCCCGCGCGCGTACGCCTCAAGTGGGGCGAGTTGGTCGGGCGGCAGAAGCCTGACCGCGCGCTCGGCCACGCGGCGGAAGCCGTAGGCGCGCTGCCGCAGGTCGGCCTCCAACGTTCGCTGCCCCATGATTTCGGAGAGCCGGCCACCGGCCGCGCGGCGCATCAAGTCCATCTGCCAGAGGCGGTCTTGCGCCATGACGTAGCCCTGCGCGAAGTAGAGGTCTTCCTCGTTCTCGGCCGTGACGTAGGGCACGCCGTGCCGGTCGCGCCTGACGGACGCCTTCGCTTGCAGACCGTTGAGACGGACTTCGCCGTCGAGTTGCGGCAGCGGGCTGTAGAGCCAGCGATACCAGAGCGCACCGCACGCAGCGGCCACCGCCAGCAGCAGCAGCGCGAGCGCCGCCATGAACTTCCTCACGCCGCGCCGGCGCCGCGGCCGAGCCGCCGGCTTCCTGACCTCGCGCACTTGCGTCTGAATGCTTGCCATACTATCTCTTCCTGTCCTCACGTCCGTCGGCCCGAGCGTTCCGCGCGTGCTCACGCGGCCGACCTGACGAGTTGTCGCAATTCCTGTGAGAGCATCCGCAGCAGGTGGGCTTCGGACGCGTGGATGAAAAAGTGATCGCCGGGCAGCGTGTGCAGAGAGAAGTGCGAGACGGTCTGCTCACGCCACGCCTCCTGATCCTCGTAGCCCACCTCGTCGTCGCTCCCGACGAAGGCCGTGATGGGGCAGTCGAGCGGCGGCCCGGGCGCGTAGCTGTAGGTCTGGCAGACCTCGAAGTCGGTGCGGAGGGTGGGGATCATCAACTCCATCAGCTCCGGGTGTTCGAGCACCTCGCGGGGCGTGCCGTTGAGCCGCCGCAGTTCCTCGATGAACTCCGACTCCGGCAGGTCGTAAGTCCGCTCGTGCCTGTTGGGCACCTGCGGCGCGCTGTGGCCCGAGACGAAGAGGTGGGTCGGACGCAGCCCGTGCAGCCTCCGCAGCAGGCGGCTCAACTCGAAGGCGACGACCGCGCCCATGCTGTGGCCGAAGAACGCGAACGGCTTGCCGAGGAACGGGTCGATGGCCTCGGCGACGGCGCTCACAAGCTGCGGCATCTGCCGGATGCCCGCCTCGTGCAGCCGCGAGCCGCGACCGGGTAATTGCACGGGGCAGACCTCGACGCCGGGCGGCAGCGCGTCGGGCCAACGGCGGTAGAGCATCGCCCCGCCGCCCGCGTAGGGGAAGCAGAAGAGTCGCATGCCCGCCGCGCTGTTCGGCCTCGGGAAGCTGACCCACGGGTTCTTAGGAAATGTCTTCAACATAACGTCCTTGTCAGGGGGTGATGAACTCCCGCCGCCCGCGGCTCAGGCCGTCATCTCGACCGGCTCGGCGAGGTAGGACTCCGCGTCCTCGGCCAACGTCCGCGCGGCGCGCGACGCGCCGGTCTCGCTCTCGAAGAAGTTCAGCAGCGGGCGGACGTGCGCCTCCTCCTTCTTCCACTCGCCGGCGAGGTCTTCGAGCAGGTGGTGCGTGGCGAGCAGCTCGGAGCCGCTGTAGTGGCGGATGACCGGATGCAGGAACGCGCTCTTCTCGGCGTGCGCCGGGTCGGGGTTGCGCGTGATGTTGAAGGGGTCGCCGTGGAAGTCGCCGAACTCCATGCTGATGGTGTAGTAGTCTTTGAAGCGCCCGGCGCGCGCGGCCTCGCGGATGTAGTCCAGCGGCATCTCCTCGTAGTAGCGCGCGCCGTCCTCGGAGACGACCAGCAGGTCGGCCAGGAAGCCGAACTGCTGCCACAGGCCGGAGCTCGTGTTGATGCGCTGGAGCGCGGCCCCGGTCAGCTCGGCGGGCTCTGCGCCGACCTCGCGGTTCTCCCACTCGACGCCGTAGTACTTCTGTTCGAGCATGCGGTAGAGGCTGCGCACGTTGTAGCGGAACCCGTGGATGAAGCCCGAGGAGGTCTTCTTGAAGTCGCGCATCTGCATCAACGTGCCGGCGATGTAGAGGTCTTGGACGTTGGTCGATTCCCACTCGTGCGTCTGGTCGGGGAAGCGGCTGTTAATCGTCAGCGCGGGGCGGCACGCCTCGTCGAAGATGGAGGCGTCGAAGCGGAAGCCCGTGCACGCGATGATGCGGTCGTAGACGAGGTCTTCCTGCTCGCCGTTGGCGTGCGAGTAGTCGAACGAGACGACGTATTTCCCGTCCTTGACGGCGATGTTCGTGATGGTCGCGTCAATGATGGCGTTCTGGCACTTCAACTGGTATGAGTCCAGCACGTTGTTGTTGACGGCGCGCAGGTGCCCGACGAAGTGTGTCTTCCAGGCGAGGTTGATCGGGTTCGGGCTGCACACGTGGATGACGGCGGCCGTCTCGACGAGGTTGTCCGCCGTCTCGAAGGCGGAGTTGCCCTTGCCCAGAACCAGCACCTTCTGGTTGATGAAGTCGTTCGGGTCAACCGACACGGTCGTGTAGGGCTCGACCAGTTCGATGCCGGGGATCGGTGGCAGGTAGAGCTTGGAGAAGCCCGTCGCCATGATGAGCCGCTCGGCGAAGAAGGCGTTGCCCGCCTCGTCCTCGATGCGGAAGCTGCCGTCGCGGGAGATTCCGACGATGCGCGTGTTGTACCTGACCTTGAGGTTGAAGGTCTCGGCGAAGTCGCCGAGGTAGGTGACGAGCTTTTCCGCCGGCGGGAAATACTTCTTGCTGTAGTTCTTGAACAGCAGGTCGTCGTTGTCGCTGAGCAGCGAGTTCCAGTCCCAGCGCAGGTTAATCTCTTTGTCGTCGTAGCCGGTGTAGACCTTGTTGTTGGAGATGAGGGTGCCGTGGCGGGGGAAGTTCTTGAAGAACGTCCCGGCCGTCTCGCCCGCCTCCAGGATCAGGTAGTTCCGTCCGGCCTTCTCAAGGTAGTAGCCGAGTTGCAGCCCCGCCGGGCCGGCCCCGATGACTATGTACTCATAACGGTTGTCCGAATTGTTGCTCTCGTTCTTCATGCGATTACCTTTCATCACTCTCGGGTCAAGCCTCTGTTCGGTGCCGCAGTGCTCGTCGGCCTGTGCCTACGGGTTCAACTCCGGCGGTGAAGATGTTCTTCTCTTCGCGGGACACGCGCCACGCGGTTTAGGATTCGAGCAGCGCCGCAGCCTCTTCGTCCGAGAGGTTCTCGATCTCTGCCCAAAGCTCGGCCATCTTTTCAAGATCCTCATCGCCGGGCCGGCTGCACGCCTCGATGAGCGCGGCCATGCCTGCGACCGTCGGCGACTCGAAGAGGCTGTGCACCTGCACCTCCACCTCAAGGACTTCCCGCACGCGCGAGATGACCTGCGTGGCGAGCAGCGAGTGCCCTCCAAGCTCGAAGAAGTTGTCGTGGATCGAGACGCGGGGCAGACCTAAGACCTCGGCCCAGATCGAGCAGAGTAGTTCCTGCGCGGGCGTCTGCGGAGCCGCGTACTCCTCCTCACGCCCGAGTTGCCCCTGCTCGG
>CAXTSK010000147.1:3068-9827 GCA_964246655.1 uncultured Pyrinomonadaceae bacterium | reverse complement strand
CGCTCCGCCCGCGACGAGCGGCACGACATTCCTGCGCGGCTCCGGCGCCGTGACCGACACGCCCGAGCCTTGTTGCGAAGACTCTTGCCCACCGTCGAAGTAACCCGTGCCGACCTGCGACTCCGAGGCGACCGTGCCGCGCGCGCCTTCGCGCCGCATGTTGCCGCTCGTCACGCGCCGCGAACCTGCGGCGCTCGTCTCGCGCCCCGCGCCCGCCGACTCGAACTCGTTCGTCAGGAGCGTGTCGGCCGTCCCCGTGGCGCGCGCATCGGCCGTGGTGCCGCGCGCAAGGTGCGCGGTCGCCGATGCGCCCGAAGAGGTCTGCCCCGAAGAGGTCTGCAAAGAGCCCGCGTCAGTCGTGTGTAGTCCGCGCGTGCGCGTCCGCTGTGAAAGACCCAAAGCGGCGCGCAGCTCGTCCACGAAGTCGCCGGCGGTCTGCGGCCGGTCGGCGCGATCCTTCGACATCGCGCGCGCGACCACGCCGCCGAACTCCTGCGACACGTCCGGCACGACCCCGCTCAAAGAGGGCGGTGTCACCGCGACGTGCTTCTGTCTCAGCTCGGGGAGCGTCGTCCCCGTCAGAGGCTTTTTGCCCGCGACCAGTTCAAAGAAGATGATGCCCAACGAATAGATATCCGTACGTCCATCCACTTCCGGATTGCCGTCGCGCTGCTGCTCGCCCCACTGTTCGGGCGACATGTAGTAGGGCGTGCCGAGGATCTGCCCGGCTATCGTGAGCGAGGTGGCGCCCGCCGCCTGCACGTCGCCGCCGACGATCTTGGCGATGCCGAGGTCTAAGACCTTGACGACCGTGCCGCCGCGCCCGTCCGAGCCGAGCATGATGTTCTCGGGCTTGAGGTCGCGGTGGACGACGCCGCGCCCGTGCGCCGCGTCGAGCACGTCCGCGACCGGCTCCAAGACTTCCAAAGCCCCCTCCGGCGTGAAGCGGCCGCGGGCCTTCAGCTCCTTGTCGAGCGTGTGCCCCTCGACGAACTCCATGACCATGTAGATCATGCCGTCGCTGCCCGAGGAGAGGTCGTAGACGGTGACGGAGTTCGGGTGGCGGAAGGCGCGCGCCGCCTTGCCCTCGCGCTGGAAGCGCTTGAGCCACTCCGAGTTGTTGCGCATCTCGGAGCGCAGCGTCTTGATGACGACCTCGTCGCCGAGGAGGATGTGGCGCGCGCGGTAGACGGCGCCCATGCCGCCCTGCGCGATGAAGCCCTCGACTCGGTACTTGCCGTCGATGACGCGGCCGACGAACTCCTCCGGCGACTCCTGCAAGACCTCGCCGTCGTCGGGGCAGAAGGTCTGGCCTTCCGCGAAAGTCTTACTGCATGTGGAGCAGAACTTCATGGGGGTTATCTTAAATGTCTACAAGTTGGGCCTGCCGGCACCCGGCGTGAGGGTGGAAGTCTAGCACAGAAGGAGAGTCGGCAGTAGGCAGACGGCAGTAGGCAGACGGCAGCAGGTAGACGGCGGCAGGTGGCTGCCGCGTCAGCGGCGGACGCTCCTCCGCGGCCCGACTTTCCGCCTCCAAAGCCCAACGTCCTCGCTTTTCACCTCGTCCTTCACACTTTTTACCTCATCATTCTCACTTTTTACCTCGATGTTCTCGCTTTTTACCCGAACGTTCAGGCTTTTTACCCGAACGTTCTCACTTTTTACCTCGACGTTCAGGATTTTTACCTCAACGTCCGCACTTTTTACCTGAATGTCCTCGCTTTTTACCTCGTCGATGGGGTTCCGAGCCCCGTAGTTCCCCTCAGAACCCCAAATTTCCACCCCGGAGACTCAGCCGTCGGCCTCGAATTGCCTACTGCCGTCTGCCTACCGTCCTCTTTGGAACAAAAGGGGGCAACCAAGCGTTAACAATGTTAATCAAATAGACGCATCGCGCCCCGGCGCGCGGCGCTTTCAAGCCTCCGGCGCCTCCTCGTGAAAGTGATCCTGCCGGCCGCACGCGTCTGCGGAAATATCATGTGGCTAAACACTTTCATGGAACGCCGCTCAAGGCCCTTCGTCGTGACTGCCGCGCTGCTTCTGGTCGCGCTGCTCGGCGTGTTCGACTATCTGAACGGCACGGACATTTCGCTGCTGATCTTCTACGCCGTGCCCGTCTTCGTCGCGGCCTGGTACGCGGGGCGCGGGGCCGGCGTGCTGACCTGTGCGGCGAGCGGCCTCTCCTGGTTCGTCGTCGCGCACGTGACCTCGGAGCACTACGCGAGCCCGCTCATCGCGTACTGGAACGCCTTCGTCCGCGTCAGCTTCATCTTCATGCTCGCGCACCTCGTCGCCTCCTTCCGCCGCTCGCTCAAGCAAGAGAGGGAGCTTGCGCGCATCGACTACCTGACGGGCGCCGTCAACGGCCTCTCGTTCGCGGAGGCGGCCGAGGCCGAGGTGCAACGCGCGCGGCGCCACGCGCACTCCTTCAGCGTCGCCTTCATGGACGTGGACGACTTCAAGCTCGTCAACGACCGGCTCGGCCACTCGGCCGGCGACCGTCTGTTAAGACTCGTGGCCGACACCGTCCGCGCGAACGTGCGCGAGGTGGACGTGGTGGCGCGGCTCGGCGGCGACGAGTTCGCGGTCTTGATGCCCGAGACCGACGACCGCTCGGCGCAGGTCGTCCTCCGACGTGTGCGTCGTCAGCTCCTCGAAGCCGCGCGGCGCGAGGGCTGGCCCGTCACCTTCAGCGCCGGCCTCATCACCTGGGTCGAGCCGCCCGACAGCGTTGACGAGATGCTGCGCGCCGCCGACGAGCTGATGTACACGGCCAAGCGCCACGGCAAGAACTCCGTCCGCCACGCGGTCTCGCCCCGCCCGGCTCACGCCGCCTGAGGGGGTGAGGCGGCCGGGCCGTCCGACAAATTCACGTGAAGTAGTCTCACCCGTTTCAGAAAGCTTTCGCTGTAGAAACCTCTCTTGAACACCTGGGGTCATCTCGGACGCTGACGGGGAGGTACGCTATGCAAGGGCCTTTACGGACGATTCTGGCGGGGGCGGCAGCGTGGAAGTTCGGCGGCGGCTGCATCTCCACGATTCTCATCTTCATCATCGTGTTCTGGGCACTCGGCTACGTCCACTGCTGAAGAGCAGTAGGCAGATGGCAGTAGGCAGTTAAGAGCAGAACCAAGCCGCTCACATAAAACGAGGCGGCCGGGCCTTATCTGACCGGCCGCCTCGTTCGTGTGCTCAACTTGATTTTATCTTAACTGCCTACTGCCATCTGCCTACTGCCTACTCTCCTATGTAGACCTGCCGCGTGTAGTCGCGCACCATGCGGTCGCTGTTGAAGGCGGGCGCGAGCGTGCGGATAGCGTGGCGCGTCATCTCGACCCAGCGGCGCGGGATGCCCTGCTCGTCACGCTCGTAGAAGGTCTCGACGACCTCCGACTCAAGCACGCGGTAGAGCGACTCGGCGTCGCGCCTGTCCATCTCCTCAATCGTCTCGCTCAAGCCCTCTTCGCCCACGGCCCAGCCGTTCTGCCCGTCGTAGCCTTCGAGCCACCAGCCGTCCAGCACCGAAAGGTTCAGCCCGCCGTTCATCGCGACCTTCTCGCCGCTTGTCCCCGACGCTTCGAGCGGGCGGCGCGGGACGTTCATCCACACGTCCACCGACTGCACGAGCTGGCGCGCGACCTCCTGGTCGTAGTCCTGTAGGAAGACCGCGCGCTGCATGATCTCGGGGTCGAGCTCCCACTGCGCGATCTGTTGGAGGATGAGCTTGGCGCCCTGATCCTGCGGGTGCGCCTTGCCCGCGAAGACGAGCTGCACGGGGCGCGCCGGGTCGAGCAGCATGCGGCGCAGGCGCTCGGGGTCGCTCAGTATCAGGCCCCAGCGTTTGTAGGCTGCGACGCGGCGCGCGAAGCCGATGGTCAGGGCACCCGGGTCGAACATCCTCAAGGCCGCCTCGGCCCACGCGCGCGACTCGTGCTGTTGCAGGCGCGTCTCGTAGAGGCGCTCGCGCACGAACGCGACGAGGCGCTTGCGCTGAAGGCGGCGCACCTTCCAAAGCTCTTCGTCCGAGATGCCGTCCACCGCGCGCGACCAGGCGTCGGCGTCGTGCAGGACTTCCGTCCAGCCCGAGCCGATGCGCTCCTCGAAGAGCGAGCGCAGCAGCGGCGAGACCCACGTCGGCACGTGCACGCCGTTCGTCACGAAGCTGATGGGCACCTCTTCGACGTGCCGCTCGGGCCACATCTTGTTCCAAAGCTCGCGCGAGACCTCGCCGTGCTTACGGCTCACGCCATTCGAAGAACGGCACATGCGCAGCGCGAGCGGGGTGAGCCCGAACAGCTCTTCGTCGTCGCCCTCCTTCACGCGGCCGAGGTTGAGAAACTCGTCGCGCGAGAGCCCGAGCGCGTCCCAGTAACCCGGGCCGAAGCACTTCTCGATGAGCGGCGCGACGAACTCGTCGTGGCCCGCGGCGACGGGCGTGTGCGTCGTGAAGGCGCAGCGCGAGCGCACGCGCCGCGCGGCCTCGTCGAACTCGACGCCCGACTCGGTTAGCTCGCGCGTCAACTCCAAAGTCAGGAAGGCCGAGTGGCCTTCGTTGAGATGGAAGACGTGCGGCTCGATTTCGAGTTGGCGAAGAAGCCTCACGCCGCCGATGCCGAGCACCATCTCCTGCACGCAGCGCGTCTCGCGGTCGCCGCCGTAGAGGTGGCCGGTGATGAAGCGGTCGATCTCGTCGTTCTCCTCGACGTTCGTGTCGAGCAGGTAGAGCGGGACGCGGCCGACCTCGACGCGCCAAGCCTGCACGCGCACGTCGCGCCCGCGCACGAAGAGGTTGATGCGGACGGGCTCGCCGTCGGCGGTGCGCATGAGCTGCATCGGCAGGTCGCCGACGTTGATCTGCTGGTACGCCTCCTCCTGCCAGCCGTCGCGCCGGAGGTGCTGGCGGAAGTAGCCGTGATGATAAAGCAGCCCGACGGCGACGAGCGGCAGACCGAGGTCGCTCGCCGACTTCAGGTGGTCGCCCGCGAGGATGCCGAGGCCGCCCGAGTAGAGCGGCAAAGAATGATGCACGCCGAACTCTGCGCAGAAGTACGCGACCGGTCGCGCGTGCGTGAGCGCGCGCGCGTGATGCGCGGCCCACGTCTCCTGGCCCGAGGCCATGTAGGCGTCGAAGCCTTCGGCGAGGCGGCGCACGCGCTCGACGTAAACGGGGTCGGTCGCCATCCGCATCAGGCTGTACTGCGGAACTTCCTTCAAGAGCCTGCGCGGGTTGTGCTCGCAGTCGTCCCAGACCCCCTGATCGAGGTCGCGGAAGACGGAGTGCCCGTCGGGGTTCCAGCTCCACCAGTAGTTGCGCGAGACGCGCTCCAGCGCCTCGATGGTCTCGGGCAGCGCCGTCGCCCCCGCGGTCTCTTCTTGAACTTGAGTCGGCTCGACCTCTCTCATCATTTGAACCATTCTTCTCTACCCGATTCTTAGACTGTCCGCCCGCCGACAAAAAAGCCGCCGGCCGTCGAAAACTTTCAGTGCGGCGCGGCGGGCGGTTCGCTCGCTAACTGACGAATTGCTGACTGCGCAGAAAGACGTTCATGTCGCCTTTAGAAAAGAAGACGAGGCGGACTTCTTTGACTGTCTCGTCTTCGCCGAGGAATTGTGCTATCGAACGTGAGGCGACGGAGGCCGCCTCCTCGCGCGGGTAGCTGTAAGCTCCCGTCGAGATCGAAGGGAAGGCCACGCTCGCGAGCGCGTGCGCCGCGGCCAGCGTCAGAGAGTTGCGGTAGGCGGCCGCCAGAAGCTCCGCCTCGCGCCCGCCCTCCCGGCCGTAAATCGGCCCGACCGTGTGTATGACGTGGCGGGCCGGCAGGAGCCCCGCGGTCGTGATGACGGCCTCGCCCGTCGGGAGCCCTTCGGGGTACTGCGTGCGGCGTAGCTCGCGACACTCTTCGAGTATCGAAGGGCCGCCCGCGCGGTGGATGGCTCCGTCCACGCCGCCGCCGCCGAGCAGTGTCGAGTTGGCGGCGTTGACGACGGCGTCAACCGCCTCGCGCGTGATGTCGCCCACGCCCAAACGGACGCGGCCATCGAGGAAGCTTGTCTTAGTTTGTTCGGGAGACAAAGACAGACCACCGCCAGCCGCACAAGATACACGCCGGGGGCGCCGACGGCAAGGCGCGAGAACGGAGTCAGGCAAAAAACTCAAGGAAAACGCGGTTAACTGAATGAATAATTGAGGGGCGAGGTCGATTTGCCGCTTAGCAGCGACTTAAGGCGGCGCTCCTTATTCAATTCCCTGCTCTGTCTCTTCGACGGCCTCGTCGCCGTCCTCGGGCCAGCGCGGCTCGACCCAGATTTCGTCGAACATGTCCTGGCGCTTGAGGGCGTCGGCGACGCCTTCGGCCTTGCGCTCGGTGAGCGGGTGCTTGGGGTCGAGGCTGTAGAGTTGGAAGACGCGGTCTTCGAGCATCTCAACGCCCAACTGCCCGAGCGGGACGCCGGGCGTGATCATCATCTCGTTGAGGTTGTGGATGCGGTAGCGGCCGGTCTGCTCGACCCATTCCTCGATGAACGGGTCGCGCAGCGCGTGCTCCGCCTCGGAGACCGAAAGGTACGGGCCTTCCAGCATGAGGCAGTATTCGCCGGGGTGCTGTCCCTTCATGACGTGAGCAAAAGGGCCGGCGCCGGAAGCGTGCTCGGCCGGCCGCCGTGCACTTTATCACCGCACGGCCCGCGCCTGCCATATTTTTTTCAACGCCGAAAAGGAGAGGGGGCCGCCCGGGGGGAAGTCACCCCCCCGGCGCCCCC
>CAXTSK010000147.1:0-3058 GCA_964246655.1 uncultured Pyrinomonadaceae bacterium | reverse complement strand
GGGCGGGGCCGCCGGGGCGCCCCCCCCCCCCCGCCCGCCCCCCCCCGCCTGTGTTCAGTTGACGTTGAGCTTAGTAGGCCCGGCCGCCCTGCTCGTTGAGCGTCTTCGCCAGGCGCGAGAAGTACGCGTTGAAGGTGACGAAGTCGGAGCCCTGGAAGAAGGCGCGGCCGCCGGTCTCGTCCGAGACGCGGTTCAAAGCGCTCTGGCCGAAGCTGACGGCGCGGCTGTTCCAGCTCGTCAGGCCCGCCGAGGGGGCGTAGAACGAGTAGACCGCGACGCCGCGATCCTTCGCCGCGCGCACGGCGCGGTTGAGGTCGATGGAATCGACCGAGGACGAGTAGTCGAACCCGCGCGAGGTGTCGAGGCCGTCGGAGACGAGGAGCAGCGCGTTGCGGTTGGCGCCGCCTTCGGGGAACAGCTTGATGGCGTCGCGCACCTGCACGTAAGGGTTGTAGGGCGAGGCCGAGGTCGAGCCGACGGGGATGCGCAGAGCGCCGGCCGCCGTCCCGAGGTCATCAGTGAAGGGCTGGCGCACCTGCAAGGAGCCCGCGCGGATGTAGCCGACCATCACGGTCGAGCCCGCGGGCAGCTCGCGGATGAAGTCCGCCGTCACGCGCAGCTCGTTGCCGACGCGCGAGACGAGGTCGTCCTGTATGAGCACGGCGAGGTTGACGGGCTGGCGGACGTGCTCGGACGCGGCCGACTCGCCAGACTTCTTCGACTGCGCGCTCGCGGGCATGGCCGCGGCGCCGAACACAGTAACGGCCAACAGCAGGGCCGCAAAGATAGTGGATATTTTCTTCATCATGATTACTCCTGAAAGACCCGGCATGATATTCGGTAAAGCCTTTTAAAGCGTCGCACGCACCCGGGTTTTTCGCGTCATTATGATGCCCGGGCGCGTACATTGGTTGGCCTCCGGAGTAAGCGTGGCGGGAGCCCGGGAATAGAATCGGCCGCCGTCGGGATTAAACCTCGGCGGGGGCTGCGCGCGGGTTGACGTTAGACTTCGGCGGAGAGAAGCTTGAAGCAACGTGGGAGTCTCGGAAGGGGTCAAAGTCTCCATCAGGACGAGTGGCGTGGAGGTTTAAGAAGCGATGAATAAGATTTCCGCAATCGTGTTCGGCGTCGTCGCTCTGGCCGTCTTCTCGGTCGCGGCCGTGACGTTGACCGGCTCAAGGTCGAAAGTGACCCGGGCGTTGAAGATGGAAGAAGAGTCGGCTGCGACGCCCGTGCCCGCGGGCACGCGCAGGGCCGTCGTCGTCGAGCTGTTCACCTCCGAAGGCTGTTCGAGTTGCCCGCCGGCCGACGCTGTGCTCGCGCGCCTCGACCAGACACAGCCGGTCGAAAGCGCGGAGGTCATCCCGCTCGCGTTGCACGTCGATTATTGGAACCACCTCGGCTGGGCCGACCCCTTCTCCTCTCACCAGTTCAGCGAGCGACAGGGCGAGTACGCTGCGGCCTTCGGTAAGGAAGATGTCTACACGCCGCAGATGATCGTGGACGGCGTCAAGGAGTTCAACGGAGGCAACGCCTCTCTCGCGCAGGAAGCCATCGGCAAAGCCGCGCGCGAGCCGAAGGGCGAAGTACTGCTCGCGCGCGCCCCTTCGCAGTCCGAAGGGTTCGTGCGCATCATCGCTAACATCGACAAGTTCCCGAAGCCGACCGACGGCGAGGCCGCCGAAGTGCTCCTCGCCGTAACCGAAAGCGGGCTCGCGTCGGACGTGGCGCGCGGCGAGAACTCGGGGCGCAAGCTCACGCACGTCGGCGTCGTGCGCAGCCTCAAGTCTCTGGGCGGGCTCCCCGAAGCACCGGGCAACGCATTCAAGGCGGAGACCGAAGTACAGATAGATAAGAGTTGGCGGCACGAGAACCTGCGCGCCGTCGTCTTCGCGCAGGAGCGCGGGACGCGCCGCGTGCTGGCCGCAGGCTCGCTCAAGCTGTTCGAGTGAGGCGGACTCAATCCGCGACGCGGCGCAGGCACGTAACTGTCGTGAGCGTTGAACTGTCATGCTGATAAAGAAGCCGGACGACATTAAGGGCAGCGAGATCACCGACCGGAAGGTCTACCTCAGCCGCCGCAACTTCATGCGCGGCGCGGCGCTCGCCGCGACGACCTTCGCGACCGGAGTCATCTACAAACAACTCCTCGCGCCGCAGGTCGAGCCGGCGACGCCCGCGGGCCGTGTCGAACCCGGCGCGCAGTCGGCGCCGAAGAGTTGGGGTCTGCCCGGCGAGGAGGCGACTCCCTACAAGGACGTGACGAGCTACAACAACTTCTACGAGTTCGGCACGGACAAGTACAGCCCCGCGCGCCGCGCGCAGTCGTTGGTGACGAAGCCTTGGACGGTCTCGGTCGAAGGTTTGGTCAACAAGCCGAAGGTCTTCGACGTGGACGAGCTGACGCGCCTCTTCCCGCCCGAGGACAGAATCTATCGCTTCCGCTGCGTCGAGGGCTGGTCGATGGTCATCCCGTGGCTTGGCTTCTCGCTCGGCGAATTAATTAAACAGGCCGAGCCGCAGGGCGACGCGAAGTACGTCGCCTTCGAGACCGCCAACGACCCGAAGAACCGCGGCATCCCGCAGACCGACGCGCTGACGTGGCCCTACGTCGAGGGCCTGCGGCTCGACGAGGCTTTGCATCCGCTGGCGACGCTCGCCGTCGGCATCTACGGCGAGCCGCTGCTGCCGCAGAACGGCGCGCCCGTCCGGCTGGTCGTGCCCTGGAAGTACGGCTTCAAGAGCATCAAGTCAATCGTCCGCATCAAGCTCGTCGAGCGGATGCCGACGACGACGTGGGTCAGGGAGGTGCCGAGCGTCTACGGCTTCTTCTCCAACGTCAACCCCGAGGTGGACGTGCTCCGCGCGCAGGCCACCGAGCAGCGCATCGGCACCTGGGGCCGCCGCCAGACCCTCCCCTTCAACGGCTACGCCGACCAGGTCGCGAGCCTGTATGACGGGATGGATTTGAGTTACTACCATTAGTAGGCAGAAGGCAGATGGCAGTAGGCAGTTCAGAGCGCTGCTGTCGAAACCTTCGGATTAATCTTTCAACCTC
>CAXTSK010000146.1:0-9848 GCA_964246655.1 uncultured Pyrinomonadaceae bacterium | reverse complement strand
GGCCGTCGCGCCTTCGGCATCGAGGGTGGGCGCTTGGCCCACGTCCCGCGCAAGGGCGGGAAGCACTTCGTCGTGCTGGACGGCGCGGCGGGCGCGGCGTACGACGCGGTCGCCAACCTCGACTTCACGCCCGACGGCCGCCACGTCGTCTACACGGCGCGGCGCGCGGGCAAGTCCCTCGTCGTCGTGGACGGCGTCGAGAGTCGCGAGTACGACGCCTTCCTCCCCGCGGGCCGGTACGAGCGCGACGGCACGCTCAACGTTGAAGGCAACAACACACTCAGCATCCTCGCGCGCCGCGGGTCGGAGCTGCTGCGCGTGGAGATAGAGGTCGCCGAGAACTGAGGCCGCGCATCACGCCGCCGCCCTGTGCGAGTGGCTGATCCAGGTGAGGATCATGACCCACAGCGTCAGCGCGAGCGTGAAGAGCGGGAACTGCAAAGGCAGCGGCAGGCTGTAGACGAACAGGACGACCGGCAGCCAGAACCCGAGGCCGCTGACGACCGTGGGCAGTATCTTCTTCATGTAGAAGTCGGGGCTCAGCACGCGCGGCATCCTTGAGAGGCGATACCCGGCGTGCCTCCAATCGAAGATGACGACGGTCAGGGGGATGGTGAGGAACGGCGTGAAGAGGAACTGGTCGAACGCGGCCTTCTTGAGCACGGTGTAGAAATCAACCCCGCCGCCGAACATCAACGCCTGCGCGCGGTAGAACGCGTCAATCGCCATCGCCATCAAGCCCCAGAAGCACGCGCCGAACGCGAGGCTGCTCAAGTTCTCGCGCCTGACTCGGCCGCGCTGGAAGACGGCGACCGTCAGAAGCTCCGGCAGCAACCCGCCCGCCAACACGCCCGAGACGAGCGAGAACGCGTAGCCTCCTTCGCGCCTGAACTCCGCGAGGCCCGCCAGCCACGCGCGCGCGGGCTCCCAGAAGTAATAGGCGACGACGACCGACACGACGGCCGCCTGGATGACCAGCGCCGGGACGAGGTTCGCGCGCGCGGCGCGTAGGCCCACCGTGAGCGGCCGATCTTTCTCTTTCGTCATGTTTGCGCCGCCCGCGTCCGACGCCCTGACCCGACGGCTCTCAACAGTCATTACTTCAACTGGCAGATGTCGAGGACGTTCATGTCCGTGTAGTCGAGGTTCTCGCCGCCCATCGCCCAGATGAACGAGTAGCTCGACGTGCCGCAACCCATGTGGATCGACCACGGCGGCGAGACGACGGCTTCAGAGTCCGAGAGCACGAGGTGGCGCGTCCGTTCGGGCTCGCCCATGAAGTGCATCACGCGCTGCCCCTCCTTCAAATCGAAGTAGAAGTAGACCTCGCTCCGACGGTCGTGCAGGTGCGGCGGGCAAGTGTTCCACACGCTGCCCGGCTTGAGCAGCGTCACTCCTAACAGAAGTTGCGACGACTTGCAGACGGCGGGCACGACGTACTGGTAGATCGTCCGCTCGTTCGAGGTCTCCTGCGACCCGAGGTTGAGCGGCACCGCCTTCTCGACTGAAATGTGCACCACCTCGAAGCGCGCGTGCGCGGGCGTCGAGGCGAGGTAGAACTTCGCGGGGCTCCCACTGTCGGCCGACTCGAACGTGACCGACTCGCTCCCCAACGGCACGTACAGACAATCCTTCGGCGCCAGCTCGTACCGCTCGCCGTCCACCGTCAACACGCCCTTCCCCGCACCGACGTTGACCGCGCCCAGTTCCCTCCGCTCAAGGAACGGCTTGCCCTTCGCCGACGCCGGCTCCTGCTGTACGGGAAGCTGTAGGGCCGAGCTCGCGGGAGAAACGCCGCCGATGACGAAGCGCTCGTAGTGCAGGTAGTTGAGCCGCAGCTCGCCCTCGGCGAACAGTTCGGGGATGTGATAGCGGTCTCTCAGCTCTTCGTTCGAGGCGCCGTCCACCGAGCCGGGGTGCGTCGCGTAGTAGGTCTTGCGGAACATCAATGTCCTCCCTCCGATAGGTTTGAGGACAAGCATAGCTCACTCGCCCTCCGGCCGCGACCGCCCGCGGCGGCGGAGATTTAACCGCGATTTAATCGCCCCTTAACAGCCCCGTAGCCGGCGCCGCTTAACATGAGACTCCCCGCCTGAAAACCCCGCCCTGTTGCTGTGCTGCGCGAGGTAAGAGGTCTCCCCGGCCTCTTACCTCTTTTTTCTCAGCCCGGCCGAATCTTCCGCTAAGACCTGCGACCCCGGCGGAGTATGTGGCGCATCAGGCTCGAAGGCGCCGTCCAGCGCCTACCGTCCGCCCGCCGCTCAAGCATCACGTGCGCGGGGTTCGAGGGGCAGCGCCCGACCACGCACACGTCGGACGAGCCGTCGAAGAAGGTGCGACCCAGCAAAGGGTCGGCCGACTCCGCCCTGACTCTTCTCACCCTCGCCCCCGCGATCAGCTCCAACTGAAGAGACGCGCTCAATTGATTCATCGCTTCACCTGCCTTCAGAACTTAAGGCCGTTTGCGGCGAGGCTCGCGCTTCCGTACGCGCCGCCTCGAATAACTCCTACGACGGTGAAGTTAATTCCGCGTGACTCGCGTATGTTCGCAGCGTTAACACTTCGGACGCGCGGGCTCCGACCGGAGAATTGTTAAGCGAAACTTAACCTCGACGTAATCGGGGCTTGCCGGCGGCGGGGGGATACTGCACCCGGGAGGATGAACGTTTATGGAAGACGAGTTGCAGAGAGACGAGCCGGAGTTCGCGGTCGTCTGCGTCTGGTGCGGCGCGGAGATTCGCAAGGCGAGCGCGCCCGAGTCGCCGGGCATGTGCCGGCCCTGCTTCCAAAGGATGGTCGAAGAGCACACGCGCCTCGCCGCGCGACAGCAGGCGAGCCTCCACGCCAGCGAGCGCTAGTCGGCGCCGTGTTAGACTCCGGCGCATGGGCGCGACAATCAAGACGGACGTGGTCATCGTCGGGGCCGGGCCGACGGGTCTTTCGTTAGCTTGCCAGTTCGTCCGGCACGGCGTCGATTTCATCGTCGTCGAGAAGAACGAAGGCGTGACGCCCTACTCGAAGGCCATCGGCGTCCACGCGCGCCGGTTGGAGATTTACCTCCAGTGGGACCTCGCGCGCGAGGCCGTCTAACGCGGCACAATCGCGGGGAAGGTTCGACTGCTCTCGGGCGGCGAGGTGCGCGGCGAGTTCGACCTCTCGGAGGTCGGCGAGGGTCTGAGCCCGTACCCCTTCGTGCTCATGCTCGAACAGAGCAAGAACGAGCGGCTGCTCTACGAGTATTTAAAAAGTCACGGCAGAGACGTTCTCTGGAACACCGCGCTCGAAAGCTTCTCGCAGACCGGCGAGGGCGTCACGGCTTTTGTGAAGACGGCGGGCGGCGAGTCGCAGACCGTCGAAGCCCAATACCTCGTCGGCTGCGACGGCGCGAAGAGCCCCGTGCGCCACGCGCTCGGGCTCGCGTTCGAGGGGAGCACGTTCGAGCGCACGTTCTACGTCGCCGACGCGCAGGTCGATTGGGGCTTCGCGCACGACGCCCTTACGGTCTCCCTGTCGAAGGAGACGTTCGTCGTCTTCTTCCCGCTCAAGGGAGAGAAGCGCTACCGGATCGTCGGCGTCTTCCCCGAGGAGTTCAAGCATGACGAGGGCGAAGTCCTCTACGAAGAGATCGAGGCGCGCGTCAAGGCCGAGGCCGAGATCGAATTGGACATCCGAGACGTGGAGTGGTTCTCGACTTATAAAGTCCACACGCGCCACGTCGAAAGCTTCTCGGCGGGCCGCTGCTTTCTGGCCGGGGACGCGGCGCACGTCCACTCGCCCGCGGGCGCGCAGGGGATGAACACGGGGATTCAGGACGCCTACAACCTCGCGTGGAAGCTGGCGCTGGTGCTGAAGGGCGAGGCGGGCGCGGGGCTCCTCGACACGTACAACGAAGAGCGTCTGGAGAACGCGAAGAACCTTCTGCGCACGACCGACCGCATGTTCCAGCTCGCCGCCGGCCCCGAGTGGCTCCTCTCCTTCGTCCGCACGAACGTCTTCCCGGCCGTCGCCGGATACCTCTTCAGCTTTGACTCGGTCAAGCGATTCGTCTTCCCCCTCGTCTCGCAGATCGGCATCAACTACCGGCACGGCTCGCTCAGCCGACGCGAAGGCAAAGGAGATTTCAAGGTCAAGGCGGGAGACCGCGTGCCCTTCTTCGCGGTCGAAGGCGAGAGCATCTACGACCGGCTGCGCGGGCCGAAGTTTCACCTGCTCGCCTTCGCGGACGAGCAGGGCGCGGTTCGGATGTCGGATGAAGAGACGGAAAGACGTTACGCCGGGCTGGTTGACTTCCAAACCCTTCCGCTCGGCGAGCAGGCGGCAGAAGCCTTCGGCGCGGACGGGCCTTTCAGAGTGCTCGTGAGGCCGGACAACTACGTCGGATATATTTCGGCGGGGGCGTCGTCGGACGGTTTGAAAGCTTACCTCGACGACCTCGTCGGACTCAAAGGCGGTTAAGAGAAGCATCTTCGTCGGAACGACGGCGGGGGGGGGGGGGGGGCGGGGGGGGGGGGGGCGCCCCCCCCCCCCCCCCCCCCCCCCCCCCCCCCCCCCCGCCTTGTCACCGGAAGGAGCCGTGTCCGCCTCCTTCCGTCCTCAGCCCTCAGACCGGCCCGCGCCCGCGGACTTCTCCTTGCCGCCCTGCTCCTCTTCGCCCGTGCCCGGCTCGGCCATCTTGCGGTGCTGCTCGGCGAGCACGCCCGCGGGGGTCACGTTGGCGATGGTCGTTTGCAGTTTGTTCTGCCAGCCGCTCACCACGTCGCCCTCGCCCGCCATCATCGCGTCGAAGCCGTCCTTCGCCACCTTGGCCGGGTCGTCCTTCTCCTGCTGCCCGACCTTCGTGTCGAGCATGTCGGCGCGCTCGAAGAACTCGGTCTCGGTCGCGCCCGGCATCAGGCACGTGACCGTGATCTCGGTCTCCTTCAGTTCGTTCCGGAGCGCGAAGGAGAAGGAGTCGATGAACGCCTTCGTCCCGTTGTAGACTGCCTGGAACGAGCCGGGCATGAAGCCCGCGATGGAGCCCGTGATGAGGATGCGCCCCTTGTTCCGCGCGCGCATGTCGCGGCCCACCTTCTGGATGAGGTAGACCGTGCCCGTGATGTTCGTGTCGATAACGTGGCGCACCTCTTCGAAGTCCTGGTCGAGGAAGGCGCGGCCCAGGCCGTGCCCGGCGTTGGCGAGCAGCGCGTCCACCGGCCGCCCCCCTATCGCTTCGTAAAGCTCGTCCACGCCTTCGACGGTGGCGAGGTCGGTCTCGACCGCCGTGACTTCTGCGCCGAGGTCGCGGAAAGCCCCCACCGACTCCGCCAGCGGCGTGTCGGCGGCGACCACGAGGTCGTAGCCGTTCTCCGCGCACAGCTTCGCCAGCTCGTACCCGATGCCGCTCGACGCGCCCGTCACCACCGCCAAAGGTCTGTCCGTAGAATTGCTCATCTGTCTTCCCCCTTGTGATTTGGTTTTAGCGTCTCTTCTAACTCTTTTGTTTGGCATTTTCTTCCGCGCGATGAAACGCGCGTGTCACAGTTTCCCGCGGCGGCCCGCTCGGGATGGAAAGAAGACGACGCTCGCACGGTCGGAGGGCGGGCGGGTGATGCAACTCGTCGATAACGCGCACCACACTGCCCCACCTCGATTCAACAATCACTCAGGTTTTAACGGTCATTTCGATTTATGTTGACAACGACGCGTTCCGGATGTACTTTTCCCCCGCACCATCACCCCGTTAGAGATTCCCCCGCTGATCGACCCCGAGTCCTCCTAAGCCCCTGTGTAGAGCCTCAGACCTGACGGTAGCGCTTGTCCCATTAGTCTTACTCATTTCAGCCCCCTGCTTCGAGGACACCATTGACGGCTGTGCCGTGCGTTCACGGCGGACACGTCGCCTCGCATTACTGACGTGTTCCGCTTGCATACGAACGTCGCTCACACCCGCCCGGCCGAGTGCGCCCTTAAACCTCGCTACTTTGCGTTCTCACTTCACCCAGACCTGGGAGCGCCAAGATCACGAACTGGGGAGGACACAGCGATGAAACTTCTGAAGCTTTCCGTACTGGTGCTGTTTCTAGCACTCCTCGCGCTGCCGTCGGCCTTCAACCGCGTCGCGCACAGCCAGTCGCCCGAAATCACAGACGATTCCGAAAAGGACATCTCGGCCGACGATTCCGCCAAGACGGCGGCCACGACCGACCAGGCCAACAAAGTCTCCAGCGACGACGACACCGCCGCCAACGCCGCGGTCTCTAGCGAGGGCGTCGCCGCGGGGTCGACCGACACTTTCTCTTACGACCCGGACGTAGATCCGGCCGCGGCGAACTCGACTGTGGAGGCCAAGGGGTCACCCGGCGTCTTTTGCCCACGCCCGCCGCGCCCCGCGCCCGCCCCGGCGGACTTCGACAACCAGACCAACGGGGTCGTCCCGCAGGGCACGCCCGTCCCGCCCGGCGAGCAGGATCCCGTGCCCGGCAACTTCGAGGGGGACAAATTTATCTTCTCCATCGTGGACGAGATCGACGACGGCCTCGGCCCCGTCTACAACGCGCAGTCGTGCCGCGAGTGCCACCAGAACCCGGTGACGGGCGCCATCAGCCAGATTAACGAGCTGCGGGCCGGGCACAACCTGTACTGTGACGAGAGGGGGAACTGCTCGACCAAGGTGTGCTTCGGCTGCTCGATCATCTTCGTGGACGCCCCCGGCGGCTCGCTCATCAACGACCGGGGCATCCCGACCAAGAACAACATCACGCCTCCGTTCTTCGGGGCCAAGGTGCAGGAGCGCGTGCCGCCTCTCTACACGGCGAGCATCATCGGCGGCCCGCCCCTCCTCGCCGAGGAGAAGGTACGCACGTTCCGCACCTCCCTGAACACGCTCGGGGACGGCTTCGTCGAGGCCATCGCCAACCAGACGCTCCTGAACATCGCCGCCAACCAGGCCGCGAGCACCGGCGGGGTGGTGCACGGTCAGGCGATCAAGGTGCCGGTGCTCGAAGTGCCGGGCTGCAATCCCGACATTCCTTCGACCTGCCCGAAACGGGTCGGCCGCTTCGGCTGGAAGGATCAGCACGCTAGCCTGCTCTCCTTCTCGTCGGACGCCTACCTGAACGAGATGGGCATCACGAACAGATTCACCCTGCACGAGAACACCTCGCTCGGCCGCTCGGTCGCGCCGTTCGACAACCACCCCGACAACGTCTTCGTCCCGTGCGACAGCGACCCGACGAAGGACTGCGGCGAAGACCCGGAGGAGGACATCAAGGCTTTCACCGAGTTCATGCGGGCGACGAAGGCGCCGCCGCAAGACCCGGACATCCAGGCCGCCTTCGCCTTCGACATCAACATCGGCAAGAAGCTCTTCTCCAAGATGCCCAACGCACCTTTCAGTTGCAACGTCTGCCACATCCCGAAAATCCAGACCGCCCCGCCCTGCACCTACATCAACGGCGGGACGTTCCTGCTGCCGAACGCGCTCGGCAACAAGATCATCATGCCCTTCAGCGACTTCCTGCTGCACGACATAGGGACGGGCGACGGCATCGTCCAGAACGGCGGGCAGAAGACGCGCACAAAGGTACGAACGCCGCCGCTCTGGGGCGTCCGCACGCGCGACCGGCTCATGCACGACGGAGAGTCTCTGACCTTCCGCGAGGCGATTCTGCACCACGCCGGTGAGGCCACCCCGGCCATCAGCGGCTTCATCAACCTGAGCGAACCCGACAAGAGGCGCTTAATCATGTACCTCGAATCGCTCTAGACCCGCCTTGCCGGGAGGCAACGCCCTGAGTCCGAGGGGCCGTTCAAGGATTGCCCGAACGGCCCCTCGGAAAACATACTTCCCCGCTCTTCACGGAGCGCGTGTCGAGGGAGCGTGAAGCAGTGTCGAAGAGACCGGGCCCGCTGTGCCGCAGTCGAAACTTTCTGAAGTCCTATCTCCTCCTGATCGCGGCCTCGGTCGTCTTCACGGCCTGCGCCGGGAACGCACAGCGACAGTCCGTCAAAGACAACTCGCCCGCGCCCCAACAACCACAGACGGCCACCGCCGCGCCGGCCCCGGCGAGCCCGGACACGAGCCCGTCCGCCACGCCAACGCCGCCGCTCGCCGACGTTCAAGGCGCCCTCACGCGCATCTACCACGATGCGGTGACGCTACAGACGAGCCGCGGCACGCCCTTCATCGTCGGCGACTTCAACGGCGACGATTCAGAGGACATCGCGGTGGTCGTCACCCCGGCCAAAGGGAAGCTGCCGGAGATTAACAGCGAGTTCGCGAGTTGGCTCGTCGGAGACCCACGGAAGGTTGTGCCGTCGGAAGTCCGCGGCGACGTGAAGATATTTCCGAAGAGGCCGGAGCCGGTCGTCGTGCGACAGGAAGACATCCTGCTCGCGGTGATTCACGGCTACCGAAGGGAGGGTTGGCGCAACCCCATCTCGGCGCAGACCTTCCTGCTCAAAAACGCCGTCGGCGACGCGATGCAGACGCGCCCGGCCGCGAGCGTGCCGGACGCGACCGCCGGTAAAGGAAGTCTGCCCCAACTGCGGGGCGACGTGATCTGGGAAACGCTGGCCGGCGAAACCGGCTTCATCTATTGGACGGGTGCGAAGTACGCGTGGTCTGCCCCGGCCGCGCACGAACAGTAAGGCGAAGCGCGCGGGGCGCCGCGGACGCTCCTTAAGTCAAGTATAATGGCCCCATGCCCGAGTACCTTGACACGGAGGCTTGGAGCCGCCGCCACCTCTTCCAGCTCTTCAAGGATTACGACGATCCGTACTTCAATGTCTGCGCGGACGTGGACGTGACGCCGCTGCTCGCGTTCGCGCGCGAGCGCGGGCTCTCCTTCTTCGTCACGTACCACTTCCTCTCGACGAAGACGGCCAACGAAATCGAGCCGTTCCGCTACCGCCTGCGCGGCGAGCGCGTGCTGGTCCACGAACGCGTCCACGCCGGGGCCATCGTCCTGCTCCCCGACGACAGCTTCACGTTCGTCTACTTCGACTTCACGGAGGACTTCGGCGCCTTCCACGAGAGCGCGCGGGCGATTGTTGAAAGAGCGCGGGCCGAACCGCCGCCGCTCGACGCGCGCGAGGGACAGGACGACCTCATCTACCACTCGGTCATCCCCTGGGTCTCCTTCACGAGCATCTCGCACGCGCGCGACTCGCGCCAGAAGAACGGCATCCCCAAGGTCGCGTTCGGCAAGTACCGCGAGGCGGGCGGCCGCGTGCTGATGCCTGTTTCGGTCGAAGGGCACCACGCGCTGATGGACGGGTTGCACGCCGGGCGCTTCTTCGAGCGGCTGCAAAGACACTGCTCCGACCCGCGCGCCGCGCTCGGCTTATAAACCTTCGTAGTCGAGCAGCCCCGTGTGCATCGTCATCTTCCACTCGCCGTTAACCTTCGAATAGACTTTGCACGCCCTTCCCTTCCAATGCTGCTCGCGGCCCGACGCGTCGCGCCAGAGCGTGTCCACGTCCACGACCGCGAAGGCACCGTCGCCCTCCTCCGTCACGACGACCTTCACGGTCTCGCGCCGGTTGTGCACAAGCTCGTGCGTGTCGAAGAGCTGCTGCCAGTTCCGGCGCCAGCGCTCGTAGTCGTAACGGCCCGCCCAGAAGACCCAGCCGGCGGGGTCGTGATGCTTTGAGGTCGGCGGCCACGGCCAGACCATGTCGGGGTGGAAGATGCCGAGCAGGAGCACAACGTCCTGCGTGTCCCACGCGCGGGTCTCGCGGTCAACAATCTCTCTTATCTCCGCTTCGACTGCGCTCACTCCGAACCTCCGCAGAAATAGCGGTCAGTACCACCCGCGGTAGCGGGTGGGTCGTTGTCAAACGGCACAGCCGAACCACAACGACCCACC
>CAXTSK010000145.1:0-9857 GCA_964246655.1 uncultured Pyrinomonadaceae bacterium | reverse complement strand
CGTCCGTTGCGTTCTGCTCCGGCGCCGGCGTCTTCGCGGCCGACTGCGCGCGGCCGGGCGGCGAGAGCGAGAGCAGAAGTGTGAAGGAGAGAAGCGCCCTGTTCAGCATGTCCAAGACCCCTTTCTGCCAAGTGTGACCGCAGGGGTGAATACTACACCTAAAAGCGAGTAGACAGCAGACAGTGAGTCAGTAGCCAGTAGGAAGAATGGTTTTCTACTGGCTACCGACTACTGTCTACTGTCTGCTCGCTCTTACTGCCTTTAAAAGCGGAGGATGGTGTCGAACTGCAAGCGCGTCTGCGTCCGGTTGAGCGAGCCCGCCGGCGTCTGGCCGAAGGCGCCGAGCAGGCCGGTCGGCCGCTGCGTGAAGTAACTGGTGAACGTCAGCGCGACGCGCGGGTCGAGCGCGTAGCCGACGAAGACGCGGTGCACGCGCATGTCGGTCGAGAGCCCGAGGTCGCTCCCGTTGTAGGGCGAAAGAATCGCGTCCTTCTCGGCGCGGATGAAGGTGTAGTTGAAGAAGGCGTCGCCGCGCGCGATCTTGTCCACGGGCGCGCGCAGGAGGTCTTTGCCGACCTGGAACTCGGCCCAATAGCCCTGCCCCTGGTCGTTCTGAAGCAGCACGTCCGCCCCGCCCGTCCCGGCCGTGACCACGTCGTGCGTCTGCGTGTTCGTCACGAAGTTGAAGAGCAGCATGACGGGCCACTTCTGGCTGCGCGTGATGTCGGCGCGCGCGATCAAGTCCACGAGGTTGAAGCCCGACGACAGTCGCCCGTCGCGGTTGACGGCGTTCGTGTTCGTGAGCGACAGCCCGAGGTTGCCGTTGCCCGCGACGAGGATGTCGCGCGGGATGGAGACCTGCGTCGTGACGGTGCGCGCGGGCGTCGTGCCCGAGGCCGGGATGACGACCGTGACGGGGAACTGTATGTTCGCGCCGAAGACCTGCGCGGGCGTGATGAACTGCGTGCCCGAGAAGTAGAGGTCGGCGGCCGAGAGCTTGAGCGAGACGTGCTTCGAAGCGACCTCGGTGCGCGCCTGCGCGCCGTAGAGCGCGAGGTCGCGCCCCGCCCGGCCCGACGCGCTCAAATCAACGCGCCCGTCCGCGCCGAGCACGAAGGCCGAGTTGCGTTCGAGCATGGGCAACTGCCACGCGACGAGCGCGAAGTTCTTGAACGCCGACTTCTTGAAGGCGCGCGTGTAGCTCTCGCTCACGCCCTCGACCGAGATGTCGTTGTCCCACGTCAGCTCCGTGCGCGTCCAAGGCGTGTCGAACTTGCCCGCCTGAATCTGGAAGCCGGGGAGCGCCTTCGGCTTGTAGGTGAAGTATGCCTGGTCGATTCCGATGGGCTTGCGGGTAAAGAAGTCCGTGACCGTCTGGTTGGTCGAGATCACGTCGGCGAAGCTGCCCGAGGCGAGGCGCAGCCCCCAGTCGAACTCGTCGCCGATCCGCCCGCGCACGTTGAAGCGGATGCGATAGCGCAGGCGTTGGCGCGTCGAGAGCGGGTTGCCGAGCGCGGCCGGGTTGGCGCTCGACGCCAGCGCGTTCTGCTGCCCGTAGAAGGACTCGTAACGGAGGCGCAGGTCGCCGCCGAAGGTCATCGACCCGACCTGTTTGGCGACCGCGTCGGCCGTCTTCTCGACGCGCGCGACGCGTGCTTCGAGCCCTTCGGCCTGCTTCCCGCCCGCGCCCGCCGCGGCCGCCTGCGGCTCCGCGGATGCCGGCGCGTCCGCGCCCGCGTAGGTCGCGTCGCGCACGCCGGCAAGGTTGTTTCGACCGCCCGCCGCGAGCCGCTCGGAGTCCTCGACGCGCGTGCGTAGGTCGTTAATCAGGCGCGACTGCTCTTTCACGGCGGCGCGGAGCTGCTCGATCTCCTCGCGCTGTGCGCGCAACTGCCGTTCGACCTCTTCGAGCGCGAAGAAGCTGCCCGAGGTCTTCACTTCCGGCGTAGTGTTGGAAGCCGCGGGGGACGCAGACTTCTCCGCTTGGGTGGCCGTCTGGGCGCTGACGCCCGCGGCCGTGAAGGCGGTGAGCGCGGCGAGCGCGCACGCGCGTAGAACCAACTGGCGCATAAGAATCATCCTTTCGGTGAAGAGACATTCACCAACGATTGAGCCCCCGGGCAAGGCTAAAGACTTTTAGTCGAAACGGCGCAGCGGGTGCGCGCCGTTAATCCTATATCACAGGCCGCTGAACGGAAGGTTACGCGAAGCTTAACAAAAAAGGGTAGAGGGTTGGATGCCGGAGGCCGACATTAATTCTTATAGGTTCATAAACCGCCATGACGGCTGGCGGCCTCCGGCGGATTTAGCCAGAGTCCGGCCCCCGGTCTCTAGTCTCTGCCCCTCCTCGTTGTCACCCCCCGCGCTTTGCATGTAGAATCCGCGTCAGACTCCTCCCTAACAGGGTCTCTGGGCTTATGGCTCTTCTGCACATCACAGACGCCGGGGGGCGCGCGTGGCAGTTGCCGCTCACGCCGCAGGGCGTGTACACCATCGGGCGCGCGCCCGACAACCGCGTCGTCTTAAACGACCCGCGCGCGTCGCGCTACCACGCGCACGTCAAGTTCCAGAACGGGGCTTACGTCCTCTGCGACGGGAGCGTGGACGGCAAGCTCTCGGCCAACCACGTCTTCGTCAACGGCGAGCAGCGGCTCGAACACCCTCTGCGCGACGGCGACTCGATCCAGGTCGGCGCCAGCCGCCTGCGCCTCGACCTCTCCGACGAGCACAGGAAGCAGCCCGAGACGCGCTTCGAGGACAAGCCGCTCGGCGGCACGCAGCTCCTAGTCTCCGCCAACGACGTGATTCGCGCCGCGCTCGGTTCAAGCGCCCAGCAGCGCGGCGCCATCCCCGCCACGGCCGAGCGCTCCTTCGCCACCGCGCTCAACGCCGAGCTGGAGGAGTTGCGGGGCAAGGCGCGCATCCTCGCCCTGCTCTACGAGATGTCGAAGACGCTGGGCTCGGTCTTCGACCTCGACCCCATCTTCGAGAAGGCGTGCGAGGTCATCCTCAGCGCGACGCCGGCCGACCGCGTCGTCGCGCTCCTGGGCGACGAGTCCAAGCAGGGCGGCGAAGGCGAGGAAGACCTCGACGTTGTCGCCATGCGCGTCCGCGACGAGAAACGCGCCGCGCACGCGCGCAAGCAGCCCATCGGCCGCACCATCACGCGCAAGGTGATGCGCGAGCGGCAGGCGCTTCTGTCGCAGGACGCGGCGGCCGACATGGAGTTCGCGGGCGTCCACTCCATCGTCGCGCAGGGCGTCCACTCGACCATCTGCGCGCCGCTCATCGCCGACACGCGCGTCCACGGCGCGCTCTACGCCGACCGGCTCGACCCCTTCACCTCGTTCACGCGCGACGACCTCGAACTGGTGAGCGCGGTCGCCGCGCAGACGGCCGTCGCGGTCGAGAACGCGCGCGCGCACGCCCGGCTCGCGCGCGAGGAGGTGGCGCGCGCCAACTACGGGCGCTTCCTCCCCGAGTACGTCGTCCAACAGATCTTAGAGAATCCCGACTCGTTCAAGCTCGGCGGCGTCAACCAGACGGTGACCGTGCTCTTCGCAGACATCCGCGGCTTCACGCGCCTCTCCGAGCACGCGGCGCCCGAGCGCGTCGTGCAGCTTTTGAACAACTACTTCACGGCGATGTCGGACGTTATCTTCGCGCACGGCGGCACGCTCGACAAGTACCTCGGCGACGGGCTGATGGCGCTCTTCGGCGCGCCGACCGCATCGCCCGAAGACGCCTGCAACGCCGTCTCGGCCTCCGTCCAGATGCAGCGCCGGATGGAGGACATCAACACGCAACTCCGCGCCGAAAGTCTCGCCGAGATCGCCATCGGCATCGGGCTCCACACGGGCGTCGCCACCGTCGGCTACATCGGGTCGGAACGGCGCTCGGAGTACACGGCCATCGGCGACACGGTCAACCTCGCGGCGCGGCTGGAGCAGAACGCTTTGCCCGGCCAGATCATCCTGAGCGACGCCACGGCGCGCGCCGCCGAGGGGGCCGGCTGCGGCTTCCACTCGCGCCCGCCCATCACCGTCAAGAACCGCGTCCAGCCCGTCCCGATCTTCGAGGTTGACTGGAAGAAAGAAGGAGTGATGAGTGAGTAAGTGATGAGTGATAAGAGGGAAACGAAGCCTCTTGTATTTACTTATCACTCATCACTCATCACTCATCACTCATCACGTAACAATATGTCTTCAAACACATTCATGCGCGGGCGACGCTCGCTCTTCTCCCTGCAAGGGTGGCGCGACCTCGTGTCGGACTCGATGGCGATTGACATCGGCTCGACCTCGGTCATCATCGCCGTCCTGGGTCGCGGCATCGTCGTGGACGAGCCGGCCGTCGTCGCCGTCAACAAGATTTCGGGCGAGGCCGTCGCCGTCGGGCGCGAGGCGCACGAGATGCTCGGGCGCGAGTCGCGCGACGTGTCGCTCGTCTACCCTTTGGTGGACGGCGTCGTCGCGGACTTCGAGCGGACGCAGAAGATGCTCGACCAGTTCGTCAAGCGCGCGCGCAGCGGCATCTCGCACTTCAGCCGCCGCGCCGTGATGAGCGTGCTCTCCGGCATCACGCAGGTCGAGCAGCGCGCCCTGCTCGCCGCCGCCGACTCGGCGCACATCGGCCGCGTCTACATGGTCGAAGAAGGGCTGGCCGCGGCCATCGGCGCGGGCGTCTCGATTGAGGATAAGAACGCCTCGGCGGTCGTGGACATCGGCGGCGGCACGCCGCACGTGGCGGTGGGCGCGCGCGGGATGATCGTGGACGCGCAGGCCGAGCGCGGCGGGAGCCTCGACATCGACGACGCCATCGTCAACCGCCTGCGCCGCCACCACGGCCTCATCATCGGCGCGCCGACCGCCGAGACGTTGAAGAAAGAACTCGGGTCTGCCATCGAGCCCACGAACCCCGCGCGCAGTTTGAGCGTCAAGGGGCGCGACGTGCAGACGGGCGCGCCGCGCGCCGTGGACGTGTCGAGCGAGGAGGTCTGCATCGCGGCCGAGGGCGTCGTCAAGCGCATCTCGCGCGTCGTCAACCGCGCGCTCGGCGAACTGCAACCCGAGGTCGCCTCCGACCTCTACGACCGCGGGCTGATCCTGACGGGCGGCGGCGCGCTCCTCGAAGGCATGGCCGACTTCCTCCAGCGCGAGACGAACCTCTCGACGCGCATGCCCCCAGACCCCCGCTACGCCATCGTCAACGGCCTCTCCCAACTCTTCGACGAGCCGCTCCTCCTGCGCCGCGTCGCGCGCAACGAGCAGTCGCACCTCCTCGACGAGACGGCCGGGGCGTTTGAATAGGAGAGTAGGCAGTAGGCAGATGGCAGTAGGCAGTTGAAAGCGCCGCCGTCGGGAACTCTGAATTACCTTTCAACGTCTATAACGCGGGGCGGCGGCCTACTGCCATCTGCCTACTGCCTACTGTTTTATGAATCCACTTCGCCTCTTCCGCAGGCAGATACAGGTGGCGCGCGTGACGGGCATCCCCGTGCGCATCGACTACCGCTGGTTCCTCGTCTTCGCGCTGTCGGCGTGGGTCATCGCGGTGATGTTCCGTGAGCGGACGCCGATGACACACAACGTCCAGCTCAGCACGGGCGCGGCGTGGGTGGCCGGCGTGCTGACGACCTTCGGACTCTTCCTCTCCATCTTCGGTCACGAACTGTCGCACGCGCTCCTCGCGCGCGCCGAAGGGATTGAGAGCGAGGAGATTGTGCTTCACCCGTTCGGCGGCCTGACGCGACTCAGACGTGAGCCGGATAACCCGCGCGCGGAGTTCCGCATCGCCATCGCCGGCCCGAGCGCGAGCTTCATGATCGGGGTGTTGTCGTTCGTCGGGTATTACTTCTCGCAACTCGCGGGGCTCGACGCTTTGGGCGCGGCGCTCACCATCGTCGGCTACTGGAACTTCACCATCGCGGCGTCGAACCTTTTGCCCGGCTACCCGCTCGACGGCGGGCGCGTGCTGCGCGCGTTCCTCTGGAAGCGGACGGGGCAGTTGGACGACGCGACGCGCATCGCGGGCCTCGGCGGCCAACTCATCGGCGGCGCGCTCGGCGTCTTCGGCGTCTGGTTCTACTGGCGCGCGCGCGACCCCTTCATGGGGCTGTGGCTCGTCGTCGTCGGCCTCTTCCTCTTCGACGCGGCGCGCGCCGTCACGCGCCGCCGTAAGAGCCTGCGCACGGCCGGCGACGCGATGACGGCGGCCGTCGCGGTCGAGCCCGACTCGACGGTCGGCCACTTCGTAGACCACGTGCTGACGCTCCACCGCCAGGAGGCTTTCGCCGTCGCGCGCGGCGGACGGCTCCACGGCATCCTCACGCTCAAAGACCTCAAGGCGCTGCCGCGCGAGCGCTGGCACCAAACGCGCGTCCGCGAGGTGATGCGCCCCGTCTCCGAAGAACTCTTCGTCCCGCCCGCGGCCCCGCTCGCGCGTGCCGAGCGCCTGCTCAACGAGAACGGCGCCGGGGCGCTGGCCGGCGTGGCCGCCCCCGGGCCACACGGCGGACACCGCCAACCCGCCCCCCTCAAACGCCGCGCAGGCGTCAAAGCCTGAATAAGAATTAACCATAGAGACGCACAGACGCAGCTCGTTGACTTATGGTCTTTAAGCTGTGTCTCTGTGTCTCTGTGGTTAATCTTCGCGATTATCTGCCCGGAGGCTCTCGTTGATTTGCGCCGGTTTTTACCCCATAATCGGCGCGGAGCGTTCAAATCAGACAAGGCGGAGGTCGCTTATGTTGGCAGTGCTCGGTGCGCTGTTCGCCAACGCAATTATCACTGTACTCAAATTCGTCGCGGCCGCGATGACCGGCTCTTCGGGCATGATGGCCGAGGCGTTGCACTCCCTGGCGGACACGACGAACCAGGTCTTCCTGCTTCTCGGCTTGAGGTTCTACCGCCGGCCGGCTTCCGAGAAGCACCCGTTCGGCTACGGCAAGGAGCGCTTCTTCTGGTCGTTCATCGCGGCCATCTTTATCTTCGGCGTCGGCGCGACCTACGCCATCTACGAGGGCATCGTCAAGCTCTCGCACCCGCACCCGCCGGAGAATTTCGGCTGGGCCTACGCCATCCTCGGCATCTCGTTTCTGATCGAGTCGGCGTCGATAGCCTTGGCCATCTACCAGGAGGTGCGCGAGGCGCGGCACGAGGGGATGAGCTTCGGCGAGTACCTGCGCGAGTCGAAAGACCCGACAGCCAAGACCGTGCTGTTTGAAGACTCGGCGGCGCTCGTCGGCATCGTCATCGCGGCGGCCGGGCTCTACCTGACCGAGCACCACTCGGGGCCGGCGAGCGGCGCCTACTGGGACGGCGTCGCGTCGATCTCCATCGGCGGGGTGCTCGCCATCGTCGCCTTCGCGCTGGCGCGCTCGTCGAGGGGCTTGCTGCTCGGCGAGGCGGCGACGCCGAAGTCGCTCGAAGCCATCCGCAAGGCCATCCTCTCGCACCCGAACGTGTGCGAGGTAGTCGAGCTTTTGACGATGCACCTCGCGCCGAAGCAGATACTAATTAACGCGCACGTCAACTTCCGCGACGACCTCGCGACCGACGACATCGAGCAGACGATCAACGAGGTCGAGCAGAAGATCAAGGCCGCCGAGCCGATGGTGGACATGATCTTCCTTGAGACGGCGCGCCGCAGCGAGCCCGGCCCCGACACCCCCATCCCGCTGCACATTGGGTAGCTGTTGGCGGTTAGCTGTTAGCTCTTAGCTTTTTAGCCTGTCGAGCAAGGCAAGAAGTTGACGGTTACAAGCCAACAGCCAACAGCCAACAGCCAACAGCTAACAGCTAACAGCCGATGTTCATCCAGGCGTACAACCAGTACTGGCATAGCCTGCGCGAGCCGCGGAACCTCGTGGACATTGCGCTGGTCTTCCTGCTGGTCTACGCGCTGCTGCGTGCGATCCGGGGGACGCGCGCGGCGCCGATGGCGGCGGGGCTGCTGGCGGTCGGCGCGCTCTACTGGGCGGCGGTGCGGTTCGATCTGGCGACGCTCGAATCCATCCTGCGCCTCTCGCCGTTCGTCGTGTCGGTGGCGGTCGTCGTCCTCTTCCAGAACGAGATCCGGCAGGCGCTCGTCAACTTCGGCAACCGCTTCCGCATGCCTTTCCTCGTCCGCCACAAGGGTCAGTTCGGCGAGGGCGTCTACGACGAGATCGTGCTGGCGGCCACCACGCTCGCCTCGACCAAGACGGGCGCGCTCATCGTCGTCGAGCGCGCCATCTCCTTGCGCAACGTCATCGACGGCGGCGTCAAGCTCGACGCCGAACTCTCGTACGACCTGCTCGTCACCATCTTCAACCCGGCGACGCCCCTGCACGACGGCGCGGTCGTCATCCGCGGTCACCGCGCGGCCGCGGCCGCGTGCTTCCTGCCGCTGACGCTGAACCCGATGCTCTCGAAAGACCTCGGCACGCGCCACCGCGCGGCCATCGGCATCACGGAGGACACGGACGCCGTCGCGGTCGTCGTCTCGGAGGAGACCGGCCTCGTCTCCTTCGTGCAGGGCGGGCAGATACGGCGCGGCCTCGACGGCACGCGCCTGCGCGCCGCCATCCTCGACGCGATGGAGCCCGGCTCGCGCACGGCCGAGACGGAAGGCGAGAGGCAGGCCGAAACCGAGATGACCACAGAGGTCAGAGGTCAGAGGCTAGAGGCCAGGGACTAGAGGCTAGTTAAAGCCCTCCTCGCCGTGAGGCTCAAGTTTCATTAAGACTCAACCAACTAGCCTCTAGCCTCTAGTCCCTTAATCATGGCATCAAGACAGACGACAAAGGACGTTGAGAGGGGCGGCGTGACGCGGCGTTGGCTGCGCGCGCTCTTCCTCGAAGATTGGACGCTGAAGGCGCTGGCGCTGCTCATCACGCTCGGGCTGTGGTACGCCGTGACGACGCAGCGCGCGCCGGCGACCAAGCGCTTGCACGACGTGCCGCTCGAATTCCTCCTGCCCGACAGCGTGGACATCGGCAACGACCCGCTCGACAAGGTGGACGTGATGCTCGAAGGCAGCCAGGACAAGCTGGCCGTCCTCACCTCGCGCGACCTCGTCGCGCAGGTGGACGTGACGGCGCTGCTGCCGGGCGACCGCAACCCCCGGCTCACGGAGAAGAACGTCTCGATGGAACTGCCCGAGGGCGTCCGCATCCTTGAGATCACGCCGCGCAGTCTGACGCTCCACCTCGAACCTGTGGACGAGCGCGAGGTGCCCGTCGAGGCGCGCTTCGAGGGCGAGCCGTTTGCGGGCTTCGTGCGCGGCGCCGCCGCCGTCGTGCCCGACCGGATACGCATCCGCGGGCCGCGGAGCCACGTCGATGCGGTCGAGCGCGCCTTCACCGAGACCATCTCGCTCGCGGGCCGCCGCGAGCCGCTCACGCTCCCGCAGGTCGCCGTGGACATCCCCGATCACAAGGTCGTGCCGCTGGACGCGACCGTCTCGGTGCGCGTCGAGATCGGCGAGGAGCAGAAGGAGCAACGCCTTTCGAACGTCGCCGTGCGTTCCGAGTCGGGCGGCGCGGTCTCGCCCGCTACCATATCGGTCACGCTCCGCGGCCCGCGCTCGGGCGTCGAGGCGCTGAGCCCCGACGACGTGCGCCTCGTCGTCGCGCCCGGCGAAGACGGCAAGACGACAACGCGCCTCGTACTCCCGCCGAGCGCGCAGGGCAGGGTCGAACTGGTCAACACAAGCCCTTCGGAGTTCACAATCAACAGATGAATTGAGTTCAAAGTTACAGGTTCAAAGTTCAAAGTCAGGAAGCAGCCTTCTCAACTTTGAACTTTGAACCTGTAACTTTGAACTCTTATGATGAAACAGATGAAGAGACTTTTCGGGACGGCCGGGATGCGCGG
>CAXTSK010000144.1:0-9956 GCA_964246655.1 uncultured Pyrinomonadaceae bacterium | reverse complement strand
AATTAACAAGGCTCGAATCTCCCGCGCGATGTTAGCAGAGGCGCGGGATTTTTTCTCCGCCGCCTGAAACCGTAATGCCAGCACTCGCGCCAAGACTCAAAGCCTACGCCGCGCTTCCGACGCGCGCCGCCCGACTCGTCGTGTGCGAGCCCGGCTCGGCGCTCCTCGCGGCGCGGATGGGCGCGTGGGTGGTCGCGCTCTCGCTGCTGGTGAAGCTCATGCCGCTGCCGCGCGCGATGGGGCTCCTCACCCCGCGGCTCTCACGTCGGCGCACGACGGCGGACGCCGAGTTCGTCCAGGCGAGGCTCGCGCGACTGCTCGACTCCCTGCTCGCGGCAGACTTCTGGGTCTTCACGCCGACCTGTTGGAAGCGCGCGCCCGTGCTCCACCGCTACCTCGCGCTGAGCGGCATCGACACGCGCGTCCTCTTCGGCGTCCGCCGCGAAGGCTCCGACACGCTGAGCGGCCACGCCTGGCTCGAAGCGTCTGGCGAGCCCATCCTCGAAAAGATCCCGCCCGACTACAAAGTCACCTACAGCTTTCCGGCGAGTAGACAGTAGTCAGTAGGAAGACAAGGCGACGCGCACGGCTTATAACCGGAACGCGCCGCCTTTCAAATCTACTGTCTACTGTCCACTTTCCCCTCACGGCAGCGTCTCGATGTTGACGTAGAATTTGAAACTGCCCGTCTGCATGATGCCGAGCAGGAACTGGAAGTCGTAGGTGCCGCCCGGCAGGAGCGGTGTCAAGAGCGTTATCGTGCTGGCCGACAGGCTGGAGTTGAAGCCCCCGCCGTTCGGCTGTGTCGGCGGCTCTTCCAGCGTCGTCCCCTGGATGGCCGTCGGGAGCGACGTGCAGGGGTTCGTGACGAGGATGAGCGAAGAGCTGAGCACGCGCAGGTCTGCCGTGCCCGGCGGCGCGGAGACGGTCGAGATGTCTATGACGCGGAAGCGCAGGCGCGTGACGTTGCCGCCCGTGTTGTTCGTTATCCGGCGGCGGATCGAGAGCGTGCCGAACGACCCGTTCCCGCTCGAATCCGCGGCGAAGCTGCGCACGCGGTTCGGCGGCGAGGCCGACGAGACGCAAGGGAAGATGAGCGAGCCCGGCAGCAGGCTGTTGCGCTGGATGGGCGAGGTCGAGTTCTCGGGGCCGGGCGCGCCGAGCCTTTGGCCCGCGCCCACGTTCGTGCCGCTCGGGTCGGCGAAGAGGAAGTCCGCACCGTTGTCGCCCGTGTCTCGCAGGCCGCCGCCGCTCGGGCAGGTGCCGAGCGTCGAGGTCGAGCCGCCCTTGCCGCACATGTCGCGGAAGAAGCTGTAATCGATGGAGAAGGGCAGGATGGCCGGGTAGCCCGCGCCCTCCTTGTAGTCGGTGTTCAGTTCGCTCGTGGAGCCGACGGCGTCGAGCCGTGTGGCGGCGCTGAAGTTCGCGGGGTTCGACGTGTTGAAGAGCGCGATGCCCGCGTTGTCGGCGATGCCGGTCGTATAGGTCACGTCGCCGGTCGCGGCGCTCGGCCCCGGCACGGTGTCAACGTCGTCGGCCGTGGCCGGGCCTCCCGTCGTCCGTTTGCCCTGCTGAACCGGAGCGCGCGCGGCCTTCGCCTTCAGCCTCGACTTCCACGTCGGCGCGTCCGCGTTTGTGTTGGCCGGCGCGCCCTGTCCGCTCGCGCCGTCGCCGGTCACAGGCTTCGTCGCGGCCGGGTAGGAGCCGAGCGAGTATCCGTTCGAGTTGACGCCGAGGTAGTGGCCGCGCGCGGGGATGACCGTGCCGTTCGGGATGGTGAAGCGCGTCACGCCGTCCGAGGCCGCGAGCGCGAAGCCAGCCGAGCCGTCGAAAGCGTTGACCGTCACGGCCGCGTTGCTGTTGTTGAAGATTTCGACGAACTCATCCGAAGCGTCGTCGGCCGAAGGCACGATGCCGTCCGCGCCGGGGCCGCGCAGACGGAACTCGGAGATGATGAGCGGCGTCGCGGGCAGCGCGAGCACGTCGTACTGAAAGACGGTCGCCTGCGAAGAGCTTGTGGCGTGGAAGCAACCGCCGCAATCGCCCGAGTTGGCGAACTCCTCGGGGCCGCCGCCCGAATGCCAGGCCGAGACGATGTACTTGACGGTCATGCCCGCGGCCTGCGGCGGGATCGACCCCGAGACCACGTCCACGATCTGGCATCCCTGCGTCTGGTCGTCGTAGGTGCAGGAGTATGTGGCGACGGCGACCTGCGTGGTGTTACCCGCGCCGCAGGGCGCTCCGTTCGGCTGCGACACGTTGCCCACCGTGCCGAACGAGCCGCAGGGGTTCGAGCCGTCGGTCGTGTAGTAGACGCGCACCTGGTCGGTGAAGAACTGGAACTCGACCTTGAAGTGGAGCGAGTAAGTTTCGGGCTGGTAGATTTGGAAGCCGGGCGAGCCGCTGCGGTCTGTGTTCTCGACGTAGCGCCCGCAGCCCGCGTTCGTGCCGCCCGAGGGGCTGCACGTCGGGGCCGCAACGAAGTTGTTGGTCTGCTCGTGGTAGACGAAATTCGCCGTGGCCGAAGCGGTCGCCGAGGAGAGGCAGACCAGCGCGAAGGCGGCCAGCGGTAGAAAACGCTTACGCATCAAGAATCTCCTGTGAAAGACGGGGCCGAATCCTCTGCGCGAAGCGGACGGACGAAGTCCGCGCGTTAAAGGCAAAACGAGCCGGGATGAATTGCGGGGAGTTGTCGAAAAACGCAGAGATTTTACACGAGCGTCGTCGGCGCCGGAAACGAATTTCTTTTCAGTCCGCGGCTGCGCCCGGCTCCTTCGCTCCGACTCGCGAGAAGAGTCCGCGCGCCTTCCGCACGACCCACGGCCAGTCCACGAAGACGAGGTACATCGCGAGATGGTACGGGAAGAAGATGTTCATGAGGACGAGCGTGCCTAGATGGAAGAGCACGCCCGCCGCGAGGATGACGGCGCGCGCCCGCGGGAGCCAGACGGCCAGAGGAAAGAGCAACTCCCACAGCACGACCAGCGCAACGAAGGGCGGCGTGTACTCGCGGTGAGCGGGCAGCCAAAGCCCCGCGCGGAACTGCGTGTCGTGCATGTTGTCGAGCGAGTTCGAGACGGCCAGCGCGGGCAGGTTGTCCGGACTAAAGTATGCGAGCCCCGCGACGCGCAGCTTGATGAGCGCCGAAGTGAAATAAGACCACGCGAGCAGCACACGCGCCAGCAGGATCGGGTAGCCGTAGACCCACGACCCGCCCGGCTGCTCGCTTCTCGCGCCACGCAACGCGTCAACCGAAAAGGCTTCGCCGCACGGCACGAACGAAAGCACGACGAGGATGTAGGCGGCCGGCATCTCGTCGTGGTTGAAGTGCGTGAAGCTGCGCAGGAGCCCCTGGTAGAAGAGGAAGAGCACGGCCGAAGCCTTCGTCGAGACGGGCGTGAGCGCGCCCGCTGTCGCCGCGAGCAGCGCGGCCGCGAAGAGCCACTTGAAGGCCGACATCGACGCGGGCGTCAAAAGCCTTTCGTAGAAGCCCCACGGCAGAAGCCGCATCACCCCCGTCGGCCGCAGCACCGTCAACGGCAGACGGCCGAGATCTTCGAACGACGTGAGCAACACTTCGCAGAGGACGAAGCCGAACGCGCCCGCGCGCACCATCCCGAGCGCCTCGGCCGTGTCCGGCACCCCGCGCGTCAAAGCTCCGCCCTCCACGACTCGACGAAGCGCTCGTAGTCGCCGTAGCCCCTTCCCTCCCACCTGTACGCGTCGAGCCTGACCGCGCGCAGGCGTCGCGGAGAATCTTCGGGCAGACGCGAGTTGTAAATCCCGCCCCAGGCGCGCAGCAGTTCTTCGAGTCTCGCGGCGCGCGGAAGTTTCTCGACGCCGCCCGCCTCGGCTGCGAGCGCGACGTTGGACGGGTGCGGGTTGTAGATTGTGAACTCTTTGTTCTCGATGGTCGCGCCGACCAGCGACCAGTGACCAGCGATCAGCGCGCCGGTGAGCGACGCGGGCGGGAGGTCGATGGTCTCGCCGCTGACCGTCTCGCCGCGCATGCGGAAATAGTTGGCGCCGCGGCCGAGGTCGCCGCCGCCCATCATCATCGTCGAGGCCGCGAAGGGGTAGACGTTCCTGACGGCGAGAAAGGAGTAGAGGAGGGGCGCGAAGAGCGCGGCCGTCAGCAGCGCGTAGCGGACTCTGACGCGCCGGGTTCCGTCTCGGATCGGTTGCCGGACTTCTCCGGTCATCTTCTCGTCAGGCCGTGCGGACGAGCTTGAAGGCGCGCAGGTTGTCGAGGAGTCGCCGCACGCTCTCGGACGCGTGCTCGGGCGTCACGTCGTAGGCGGTCGTGATTTCGCCGACGATCTCTTCGAGCGTCTGTTTCCTCTCCAGCCCGCGCCAGACGAGCGTGCCCGTCTCGTTCAGTTGGAAATACTTCTTCGTGTTCAGATCGACGAGGATGCCCTCGCCCGCGTCGAATTCCGTGAAGACAACGTGCTCGTGCGGCAGAAGGCCGGTCGTGCTCATCAAGTCAATGATTCCCCTTTAATTTCAAATTATTAATCTGTCCACGGCTAGACGGTCTGCAAGACCGGCAGCGAGCGCGGCACGACAGGCGCGTGCCAGGGTATCTTGCCAAAGCTGCGCAGGCAGAACAGGCACGGCGAGCCGAGATAGATGTCGGGCTTGTCGCCCGCACGCGCAGACTCGGCCAGCGCCTCGCGCCTGCGCGCAAGCTGCGCCGAAGCGACCTCTTGCAGGCGCGTGAAGGCGTCGGCAAAGCCTTCCTCGTTCAAGTCCGCGACCACGTCCTGCTCTCCCAACGCGCCGCGGTAGCCCGAGAGGTTGCAGCAGAGAGAGAGGCGCCCGCGGTAGTCCACGTTGCAGCTCACGCCGGCCAGCGCCGAGCAGGGCGGCTCGGGGTCGAGGTTGTTGTAACCGACTTCGAGCGTCACGCGCATCTTCAGGATGCTCGCGAGCACGGCGATCTCCTGCTCGGCCGCGATGCGGTCTTCGGGGCCGAGCGACAACTCGTCGTCGGCCGCGCCCGAGGTCGGCAGGTTGTGGCCGAAGCTCATGGAGGCCGCGCCCATGCGCGCGGCGAAGAGTGCCGTCTGTTCGAGGAGCGGCAGCGTGTCGCGGCGAAGGCCCAGCTTGACGACGAAGGGCATCCCCGCAACTTTGCATCGCGCGAAGGCGCGCACGAGCCGGACGAAAGAGCCCTCGCCGCGCCAGCGGTCGTGCGTCTCACGGGTCGGGCCGTCGAGGCTGAAGGAGACGTGCGTGACCGTTTCTCTGTTGGCCGCGATGGCAGGCCAGGCGCGCTCGAAGTGCCAGCCGTTGGTGACGAAGCTGCACGTGAGCCCTTCGGCGCCGACGGCCTCCAGGATTTCGCGGAAGTGCGGGTGGAGCGTCGTCTCGCCGCCCGTGAACATGACTGTGCGCGCGCCGATGGATTCGCGCGCCTCGCGCACGACGCGCCGGAGGAGTTCGACGGGAAAGAAGTTCGCCCTCGTGTGATAGAGCGCGTCCTCGTCGCGCAGGCAGTAAGAGCAGTGCAGGTTGCAGACGTTCGTCAGCTCGACGATGAGGCGCGGCGGCCCGTAGTCGCGCTCGCCGCGCTCGCGCGACTTCTCCGCCCCCATCTCTGTCGTCAGGTCGCTCAACGACCCTCCTTCTTCAAGAGCCCGCGCAGGTAATGTGCGGAGTATTCCGCGTCGCCGAACAGGTCGCGCCCGGCGTGCAGCTCGAACCCCGCGGCCTGGCGCGCGAGCCGCGCGAGCAGCCCCAGGTGCGTCGCCGCCGCCGGCCTGTCGTAGCACGCCCAGGGGCACATGCGCAGCAGCCCGCGCATCGTCTCGGCCTGCGTGAGACGGCGCGCGCGGCTCTTGGGCTCGTTCGTGATGACCGGGAAGAGGAGCGCGCGCGGCACGCAGGACTCGGAGAAGCCTTCGGGGAAGATCGTGTGCGGCTTGAAGCGTCGCTTGAGTGGGTCGAAGGGCATGGGCTCTTTGAGCAGCCCCTCGAAGCCTTCGAGGACGCCGGCGGCGACCGTCTGCTCCGTGACGGCGAACTCGCGGCGCAGCGCGCACGCCTCGACAACATCCGAGTCGCCGCGCAGCAGGAGCGCGTCGTCGGAAAGATACCGCCAGCCCGCGGAGGCGAGCTGCGTCGCGAGCGTTGACTTGCCGCTGCCAGAGGGGCCGACGACGAGGAAGCCGCCTCCCGTCTCCGGCTCGACCACGCCGGCCGCGTGCAGCTCGAAGAGACCGCAGCGACGTAGCGCGACCATCGTCGCCTCGAAGACCAAACGCGCCAGCGCCGAACGCTCGCGCGAAGCCGCCCCCTGCCCTATCCAGACCTCGACGTTGCGACGCCCGCCGACGGCGCGCACGGCCGAGCCGTCCCTCTCGAAGATGTAAGTGCGCCCGTCCGTCCGGCAGAAGCCGCCGCCAGCCGTCTCGAATGACTCAAGCCCCTCGGGTGCGTTCGGCGGCGCGCCCGTGTTGACCTGAATGGTCGCGTCCGGCTCGGGCGCTTCCGCGCCTTCGAGGCGCGCGAAGTGCCAGCCGGCGAAGAAGCGCCGGAAGAGTTCGGCCGAGGCCGCGTCTTCGACCTCCACGCAAACGAAACG
Source organism: uncultured Pyrinomonadaceae bacterium (assembly GCA_964246655.1). Taxonomy (GTDB): domain Bacteria; phylum Acidobacteriota; class Blastocatellia; order Pyrinomonadales; family Pyrinomonadaceae; genus QHXN01. The sequence continues at coordinate 3,367 of CAXTSK010000144.1, read as the reverse complement.
ACCGGCGACCGCGTAATTATCCGCGAGAGCCGGCCGTCCTGAATTCGATACCGCCCCGGCGTAGGGGTCGGGGATGATCACGTTCTCCATCGTGCCGCGAGATGCCGCCCGGGGACAGCTTTATGTTGACACAATACCGCTGTCAGTTAGCTGGAAGAAGGTCGTAGCTTCGAGCACGTCGATGGGAAAAGAGACTGCGGGCTCGATGAACAGTTTCTTGTCGGCGGCCAGTTCGGACGGCCGCGCGGCGCCTTCATCTTCGACCCGGGAAAGCTGCACGGGGATCAGATTCTCGGTCTTGGTGTTCAAGTGTCGTGCCTCCTCTAGCATTAAGGGGAACTGGGGCGTTGATCAGTGCCTGACGGCCGCGGGCGGCTAGTTGGTGGCGCCGCTCTCTGTGAACTGAAAGAAGGTGGTGGATTCGAGCACGTCCACCGGGAATGACACTTCCGGCTCGACAAACGTTTTCTTGGAAAGGTCGGCGCCCTCTTTCAGGATACCCTCTGTTTCGTTGACGCGGGAAAGCTGCACGGGGATCAGATTCTCGGTCTTCGCGGACAATGTTTTGTGCCTCCTCTGGCAATGTCAAAGCACGGGGCGAGGCTCCCGGGCGGTCGTCTTACTTAGTTGGTGGCGCCGCTCTCTGTGAACTGAAAGAAAGTCGTGGATTCGAGCACATCGACGGGGAAAGAGACTTCCGGTTCGACGAAAGCCCTCCGGGCCGCGCCGTCCTTGATTGTCTCGTCCGCATCGTTGACTTCGGGAAGCCGCACGGGGTTCAGGTTCTCGCTCTTCGTGTTCAAGGTCTCCACCTCACTCGTTCGTTGATTTAACTTCCGTCACGTCCTGGGCGCGGCCGGCGGCAGCAACGCGAGGCGGAGCGGCTGCACCTGGAACGTTTGTAAATCGACCCGGTAGTAGAACCTCACGCTCGGCGAGAGGCTCCTGAACGCTTGGTCGAGCTGGTAGTTCTGGAACTCTACGTCTACTAACTCCGGCGTCTCGTAGCGCATCTCGAAGGGCATGCCCACCTCGCTCGCGATCTTGTAGAGCACGACCGAGAGCGGCTGCTTGCGCGCGCGGACGCTGAGCTGGTTGTTAACCCAGGTGACGCGCAGGGGGTCTTCCTGCTCGCGCTTGCGCTGGGCCTCGCTGTCAGTGCCCTCCTCCGTGTCGCCCTCGATGAGGATCGCCTCGATGGTGCCCTTGACAGCGGCCGTGGCTGCCGGCGGGCGCTCGTTGGCGCCCTGGAGGTAAAGGGCAAGAGGTTTGGGCTCGTCGCCGCCCTCGCCGCCCGCCACGTAATCGATGTAGCCCTGCGGCGCGAGCATGCGGAGCGTCGCCTCAAGGTTGAGCCCGGCAAAGTCGAGCGAGACCTTCTGCTTGGCCATGACGGGGCTCAGTACGACTTGCACCTTCGTCAGCTTCGCAAGCTCCGCGGCGATCTCCGAGAGCGATGACTCCTTGGCCTTGACGGTGAAGGTGTGCGGGGCGGACTTGGTCATCCGCACACTCCACATCTTCTCCGCAGGCTTCACCGGGGCTTGCGCCGCCGCGTCGGCGGGGATATGCTCGGCGCCCGCCTGCTGGGCGGGAAATATCGAAACGGGCGGGAACGCCGCCGCGCGCGCGAAACCGACGGCGGGAAGTGCTCGCCGCCAGTTAAAAAGACTTTCTAACATAAAAACACAGAAGTCCCCGATTGGTAAAGCTTCGGGCCTCGGCTGTCCCTAGTTTCAAAAAAGAAAAGCCCTTTAAGGCTGCCCGGGCGGAGAAGGCAAAGCCCACAAACGTACAGTTCTAACGGGCAAGCGGAAACTAACATAAATGCACACCGAGGTCAACGGCGTGGAAAGATTTAACACGCCGCCCGGGTTCCTTTACACCTCGGTTCCATTCAATGCCCGGCCTCCCTCTTCAAGGCCAGACGCAGGGGCCGCAAAAGGTAGTACGCGAAAGAGATTCCGGCCGGGAGCCGCACGGCCGCGAGGTCGCCGTCGGTCGGCGTGAGGATGAAGCGCAGGTAGTCGAGCCGCTCCCACAGGCGTCCGCGTGCGCGCAGGTTGAAGCGGACGTTCCTGACGAAGCCGATGGGCACGGGCTCCGTGTTTGAGAACATGGCCGCCGTCACTTCTTCCGACAGCGCCGACAGGACTTTGTCGTCCGCGGCGAGACCTTCCGGCAGCTTCGCCCCCGCGAGCCCGCGCGCGAGACGCAGCACGAGGTAGAGCATCCGCTCGACGCGTGCCTCGCGGGCTCGCGTTAGGACATACGGCCAGTTGAACTCAGGCTGCGAGTTGACGAGCGCGGCCACGTCGCAGACCCACGCCAGCCGCTCCCAGAGGTGCTTCGTCCCGTGCACCGCGAGCGCGAGGAGCAGGTCTTCGGGCGAGGGGCAACGCACGTCCGTCCCGAAGAGCCTGACCGTCGTCGCCCGTTCCCAAACACTCTCATCTATCGGCACGGCCGCGAAGTGCGCGGGCGCGACCTCCCAGTGCAGTTCCACGATCATCAGCCCGCCGTCGCGCGTGTACGCGAGGTTGTGCTGCCGCCGCAGGAGGAACTCCTCGTGCGACGGGGTGAGCCCTTCGGGCTTGGCGTAGCCGAGCGACTGTAGCAGCTCGCCCGCGCGCCGCGCGTCTCGGTGCCGGACGATTACGTCGAGGTCTACGAAGCGGCGCAGCGTGATGTCGCCGAAAGCCTGCTGGGCGAGCGCGGGGCCTTTGTACGCGAGCAGCGGCAGCCCTTCTGCCTCGAACAGTCGGGTGAGTCGTGCCATCTCTCCGGCGAGGAGGGTGTTGCGCGTCGCGTTCTTGCGGAACTCATCGCGAAGCTTCACACGAAAGTCGTCGGGCACGCCGTCAACTTTTTCAAGTCCTCTGTAAAGAAGCGGGAGCACGGCGTGACGACGCCCGAGGAGAAAGAGATAGTCATAGTCAATCTTTTCGCTCGTGAGTTGGGTGATGCGTGGGCGGATGTCGCCGGCATTTCCCCTGTGGGCGCAGAGCAGCAGCAACTCGTGCTCGGGCCGGGCCGCGGCGTGTCTGAAAAGCTCCGCGTCGGGGAAGAGTTCAGGCATGTAACGCCTTGTTTTCAAATTTGAAATTTGAAATTTCAAATCCTCAGGCGTCTCTGTGGTGAGATTCCACCCACGCTCAGGAGAGCTTGACGGCGTAGCCGAGGCCGTCGCCCACGGGCAGCACGACCGCGAGCAGCTGCGGGTGGCGGACGAATATCTGGTTGAACTCGCGTAGGGCCTGCGTCGATTCGGTCTGCTCCGGCGAACTGATCTCGCCCGCCACCTGCCCGCCCCAGAGGAGGTTGTCTACGACGACCACGCCGCCGACGCGCAGCATCGGCAGAGCGA
>CAXTSK010000143.1:6604-10020 GCA_964246655.1 uncultured Pyrinomonadaceae bacterium | reverse complement strand
CGCCGAAGAAGAGGACGCGCACGCGCACCTCGCGCGACTCCCCGCCCTGACCGTGTGTGTCCCGCGTCATTCGTCGAGGTCGAGCTTCTTGCCGGCGTGGCCGTTGCCGCGCGCCAGCTCGTGCGTGCGCGCGCGCTCCTCGTAGGCTTCGACGGCCTGCGCGAGCATCGTGTGGAGGCGGCGCAGGCGCTCGGAGGTCGAGCGCGTCTCAAGCAGACGTTGCTTGGTCTCGGCGTCCATCTCGACGACGGCCGCGACGAGGAAGGAGAGGCGCTCGGGGTCGTCCTGCGGAAGCTCCGGCAGCGCGCCGCGCTCCTCGTTGGCGGTGCGCATCGCGCGCGCGATGCGCATGAACATCTCGGTCACCTCTTCGGCGCGGCGGCCGACGACCACAGCGTCCTCTTCCTCGTCCTCGAAGAACTCGACGCGCGCGACGAGGTAGGGATCGCCGCGCTCGACGTACTCGACAACCCGGTAACGCGCCGCCCCGACCGTCAGGATGTTCGAGCGGCCGTCGGGGAGCGTCTGCACCTCGAAGACCTCGGTCGCGCAGCCGACGTGACCCGCGGGCGGGCGGTCTTCGACGGAATCGTCGGGGACGAAGTAGGAGAGGCCGAAGAGGTTGTTCGAGGCGCGCACGTCGGACAGCATGCGGCGGTAACGCTCCTCGAAGATGTGGAGCGGCAGCGGCACGCCCGGGAAGAGCACGAGCGGCAGCGGGAAGATTGGTAGCTCCCGCACGCCGCGCACCTTGTCGAGGGCTTCAGACATGAAAGAAGTGATGAGCGATGAGTGATGAGTGATGAGTTAAAGACAAGTTCATTCTTGTCACCCGTCACTGGTCACTCGTTACTGCTGTTGTCGCACTACGTTCAAGCGCGCCGAGCGCGGAGGCCGAGGGAACTTCCGGCACGGCAGCTGCCTGCGCGCGCGGCTCGACCTTCTGTTCGATGAGTTCGAGGATGGCCTCGGGGGGCTCGTCGCCGAGGGCGCGGCGCTTGGCTTCGAGGACGAGTTCGGCCATCTCGGGCGCGCGGTCGCGGTAGCGGTTGTCGCGCGCGATGAGGTCTTCGACGATGCGTCGCTCGCGGTGCGCGCGCGAGGTGTCGGCGTCGAGGCCCGCGGCGACGGCGTACTCGACGGGCACGCTCTGGTTCTTGAGCATGACGTGGAGCGCGCCCGTGTGGGCCAGCGCCTCCTCGCGCATCTTGCGCATGTCGAGGAGCGAGTTCTTGAAGCCGAGGTGGCCGCGCAGGTTGATCTCGACGATGGGCGCGGGCTCGTCGGAGCCGGGGTCGTGCGGAGTCGTTTCACGCCTGACCGTCTACATCAAAGGTTCGTGGACTGCGTCCGGGTCTTCGGCGCCGGAGACATCGACGGTCAGTCTATCGAACGGGCGCTGGACGTAGTCGTCAATGAAAGTCGCTTTGACCGCGCGGTCGTCATCAACTTCGACGAGATAGAGGCCGCGCTCCTCGCGGTACTCGTCGATGGAGCAGGCTTCGAGCGAGCCGGGGTTGAAGGCCCAGTTGTCAATCTCAAACTTTTTGTGCGTGTGGCCGAGCGCGACGTAGTCAACCAACGTGCGCAGCTCTTTCAGCTTCTCGACCGAGAGCGCGGGGATGGGCCGGTTGAGCTGCCCTTCGACATCCGTGTGGAGCAGAAGAATGTGGAAGAGCCCTGCGCCGCGCGCGGCGCGCAGGGACTCGGCGAGCATCGGCATCGCGGCGTTGGCGGAGGTGCCGTACCAGTGCGTGCCGAAGATGCGCGCGCCCTTGATGTCCACGTAGGAGCCGGTGTGCGACTCTTCGTCCCAAGGCACCATCTGCCACGGCAGAGTGTTCTCGGAGGTGTCCTCGGCGCGCGCGGGCTCCAACAGGATGAAGAAGCCCGCCTGCGAGAAGGAACGCATCCAGCTATAGTCGGAGACGGCGTCGCGGCGGTCGTGGTTGCCCTCGATGGCGACGACGGGGATGTCTTTGTCTTTGAGGAGTTGGAGGCCCGCGAGCGCGTGGTTCATCGTCTGCGGGTCGATGTTGCGGCGGTCGAAGAAGTCGCCCGCGATGAGGACGAAGTCCACCTCGTTCGGTATGGCGTGATTCTGAATCACGTCGTACCAGCTCCGGAAGAAGTCCTTCGTCCGCTCTTCGAGGTTGTACCTGCGACACCCGAGGTGCACGTCCGACATGTGTAAAAACTTAATCATCCGATACGACTCTAGCCTGACTGTTTACCGATAAGGGCGGCTCTTAAACGTCACTTTTGTGAGGACATTATACGACAAAAGCGGGGGCAGGGGCATCAGACCCGGCTCACTTCCGCGGCGCCCGCGCCCGCTTCGGAGACGAGGATGGAGGGGCGCTGGCCGGTCTCGCGCTCGTAGCCTTCCGACAAAGCGCGTTCAAAGTTTTCGAGTGATTCGCGGCGGACGAGGCTGACGGTGGAGCCGCCGAAGCCGCCGCCGGTCATGCGCGCGCCGAGGACGCCCGGCAGATCGCGCGCAAGCTCGACCAGCACGTCCAGCTCGGGGCTGCTCACCTCGTAGTCGTCGCGGAGCGAGTAGTGCGACTCGTACATGAGCCGCCCCATCCCGGCGAGGTCTCCGGCGCGCAGCGCGCGCGCGGCGCCGAGCGTGCGCTCGTTCTCCGTGACGATGTGGCGGCAGCGGCGAAGGATCGGGTCGGGGAGCACGTCGGAATGTTGTTGAAAGTCTTCGACGCTTACGTCGCGCAGTTGCGTGATGCCGGGCAGACGCTCGCGCAGCAGTTCGACGCCGCGGGCGCACTCGGCGCGGCGGACGTTGTACTGGGACGAAGAGAGTTCGTGCTTGACGCGCGTGTCCGAGACGACGAAGGCGGCCGACGTTGTGTCGAGCGGGACGGGCTCGGCCTCTAAACTGCGGCAGTCGATGAGGAGGGCGTGGCGCTCGCGGGCGAGCGCGGCGACGAACTGATCCATGATGCCGCAGAGCGTGCCGACGTATGTGTGCTCGGCCTGCTGCCCGGCGAGCGCGAGCGTCACGCCGTCCAACTCCTGACCCGAGATGCGCGTGAGCGCGAGCCCGACGGAGATTTCCAAAGCCGCGGACGAAGAGAGCCCCGCGCCCGCGGGCACGTCCGAGTCGATGAGCAGGTCTGCGCCGGAGAGTTTTACGCCGCGTGATTCGAGGGCCTGCGCCACGCCCTCGACGTAGTCCAACCAGATCCCGCGCCGCGGCGCGTGAGGGTGGTCGAGGTCGAAGCTCAACTCCTCTTTAAGTCCGACGGAGTATGCGCGCACCCTTCTGTCTTCGCGCGGCGCGGCGGCGACGACCGTCTCGCGCTCGATAGCCATCGGGAGCACGAAGCCGCCGTTGTAGTCGGTGTGCTCGCCGATAAGGTTGACGCGCCCCGGGGCGGCGAAGCCCCGCTCCGCGC
>CAXTSK010000143.1:0-6594 GCA_964246655.1 uncultured Pyrinomonadaceae bacterium | reverse complement strand
GGTGACGCGGGGCGCCCCGCCTATACGGGCGCCGCCCCCCGGGGCGCGGAAGACGCGCTCCGCGCGCCCGTAACGCTCCCGGAAGGCCCTGCCGACCGCCTCGCGCTCCATCATCTGCTCTCGTCCTTTGTTGTCCGGTTAGGGTCTCGCCTGCGCGGGATTCTACCACCGTCGTCGTGAATGCGAAGGGCGCGCGGTTCTATTTGCGGTCGGGGCGATAAAATATTAGAGTCCGTGGAAAATCTCCGGCGAGTTCGGGCTTTAACGTGAGGGGTCGGGCTTCTCACTCGCGCGGGACTTCGGGGTGGCAGGGATGATTCTTGACGCATTCAGACTGGACGGCAAGGCGGCACTCGTGACGGGCGCGTCGGCGGGATTGGGCGCGGCCATCGCGACGGCTTTGGCGGAGGCGGGCGCGGACGTGGCCTGTCACGGCAACTCGCGCAGCCCGGACGCGACGTGCAAGGCGGTCAAGGGTGCCGGGCGGCGCGCGCTGCCGGTGGTCGGCGACCTCTCTGATAAGGAGGTGCCGCGGCGACTGGTCGAGCAGACGCTTGAAGAGTTTGGGCGGCTCGACATCCTCGTCAACAACGCGGGCATCATCCGCCGCTCGCCTTCGGTCGATTACACGGAGGAGGACTGGGCTGCCGTCATCGAGGTCAACCTCAACGCCGTCTTCCGCCTGTCGCAGCTCGCCGGGCGCCACATGGTCGAGCGCGGGAGCGGCAAGATCGTCAACGTCGCTTCCCTCCTCTCGTTTCAAGGCGGCGTGACCGTTCCGGCCTACGCGGCGTCGAAGGGCGGCGTGGCGCAGTTGACGAAGGCGCTCGCCAACGAGTGGGCGTCCAAAGGCGTAGGCGTCAACGCCATCGCGCCCGGCTACATGCGAACGGACAACACGGCGGCGTTGCAGAAGGACGAGACGCGCAACCGCCAGATACTCGAACGCATCCCCGCCGCCCGCTGGGGCGAGCCGAAAGACCTGGCGGGCGCGGCCGTCTTCCTCGCCTCACCCGCGAGCGATTACATCAACGGCCACGTACTGGTCGTGGACGGCGGCTGGATGGGGCGATGACGACGCTGACGCAGAAACTCTTCCTGCTTGAGCCGCAGTACCGCGCGCGTGTGTGGGGCGGGCAGCGTTTGAAGGCGGCCGACCCGCCGGTCGGAGAGGCTTGGGTCGCGTTCGAGGAGAGCCGCGTCAGTGAAGGCGAGCGCGCGGGACGGACGGTCGCCGAACTGACATCGGAGTACGGCGAACAGTTGCTCGGCCGTGAAGTGTTCGAAGTATATGGAAGTCGCTTCCCTTTGCTCGTCAAGCTGCTCGACTGCGCCGACTGGCTCTCGGTTCAAGTCCACCCGAACGACGAGCAGGCCGCGCGTCTGGTCGGCCCCGGCGCGTTCGGGAAGACCGAGGCGTGGCACTTCATCGAGGCCGAGCCGGGCGCCAACATCTACGCGGGCATCAAACAGGGGACCAGTGAAGAAGAGTTAGAAGCGGCGATACGAAGTGGGCGCGTGCTGGAAGTGGCCGAGCGTTTGGAGGTGAAGGCGGGCGAGACTGTCTACATCCCTGCAGGCACTTTGCACGCGCTGGGGCCGGGGCTTCTGCTTTATGAAGTGCAGCAGTCGAGCGATACGACCTACCGCGTCTACGACTGGGACAGGCCGGCCGCGGCGGGCCGAAAACTACACGTCGAAGAGTCGGTCAAAGTCACAGACCCGCGCAAGGGAGCGGCCGTCCGCCCCGCGCCGGAGCTTTCGGGAACGGCCGCCGCGGCGGCGCTCGCCTGCCCGTACTTCGAGTTGGAAGTGATTAGTCTCGGCGAAGACGCGCTCGGCGGAGACACGCGCGGCGAGACCTTCCACCTCCTGACGGTGACGGAAGGCGAAGTAGAACTCTCCCGCGAAGGCGAGGCCCTACGCCTCGGCAAATACGAGACGGCGCTCGTCGCGGGCGGCGCGGGCGCTTACCGACTGCGCGCCGAAGCGGGCGGCGCGAGGCTGCTGCGCTCGGTCGTCCCCGCATGTCTCGAAGCGCGCGCCTAATCCGCGGCTTGCCTGTATAATCGTTCTCGCAACCCTCTTGCTCTAACATCCCCCAGACCCGGCGCCGAACGAGTGAAGACGATGATCACGACCTTCCAGCAGCACGTTCTGCAAGAGCAGAAACGCTTCCCCGGGGCGACGACCGAGTTCTCCTGGCTCGTCTCCGGCATCACGCTCGCCACGAAGATGATCGAGTCGCAGGTGCGGCGCGCGGGCCTCACCAACATCCTCGGCTCGCACGGCGAGGTCAACGTGCAGGGCGAGGTGCAGCAGAAGCTCGACGTTTACGCCAACGAGGCGCTCATCCACTGCCTCTCCCTGCGCGAGAGCATCGGCATCATCGCCAGCGAGGAGAACGAGGAGCCGCTCGTGCTCCGGCACGACTCGCCCGCATCCAAGTACGCCATCGTCTTCGACCCGCTCGACGGCTCGTCGAACATCGACGTGGCCGTCACCATCGGGACGACCTTCGCCATCTTCCGACGCCCCGACGAGGACAAGGCCGGCGACCCTTTGGCGTGGGTGCTCCAACCCGGCCGCAAGCAGGTCGCCGCCGGCTACGTCGTCTACGGCTCCTCGACCGTGCTCGTCTACAGCGCGGGCAACGGCGTCCACACCTTCACCCTCGACCCGATGGTCGGCTCGTACATCCTGACGAAGGAGAATCTGCGCATGCCCGAGCGCGGCAGCTACTACTCGATCAACGAGTCGTACTGCGACCGCTGGCCCAAGGTCTACGCGAAGTACCTGAACCGCCTGAAGTCGGGCGAGATGGGGCGGCGCTACTCCTCGCGCTTCGTCGGCTCGATGGTCGCGGACTTCCACCGGACGCTTTTGCGCGGCGGCGTCTTCATCTACCCGCCGAACACCGACCACCCGGAGGGGAAGCTGCGGCTTTTGTACGAGGCAAACCCCGTCGCCTTCCTCGCGGAGCAGGCCGGCGGCTCGGCCAGCGACGGCCGTCAGAAGATTCTCGACATCCAGCCGCGCGACGTTCACCAGCGCACGCCGCTCGTCGTCGGCGGCCCCGCCGAGATGGAAGAGTTTGAGCGCTGCCTCGCGGAAGGCTAAGGCTTCAAGAATTTCAAATTTCAAATTATCAGGCATGACACTTAACCCTTCGACGGACGATGCGCGCTGGCTGCTGGAACCCATCCGGCGGCTGCACGAGTTGATACGCGCGGCGGTGGTGGACGCGTGCGAGCGCTCGGCCGTCGAGTCTCTGGCGGAGATAGAGCGCGAGGAGGAGGGCGATACCATCTACGCCGTTGACCGCGTGAGCGAAGAGCTGATTGTCGAGTTCTTCGAGCGCGAGGTGGCGCACACGACGCCCGTCGTCCTCGTCGCCGAAGGTCTTCCCCACGGCGGGCAGGTCGTCCTGCCGCACGGCGCGCTCGAAGCCGACGCCGTCTGGCGCGTCGTCGTCGATCCCATCGACGGCACGCGCGGCCTGATGTACCAGAAGCGGAGCGGGTGGATTCTGACGGGCGTCGCGCCGAACCGCGGCGCCGAGACTTCGCTCGCCGACATCGAACTGGCCGTGCAGACCGAGATACCGCTCGTCAAGCAGCACCTCTCGGACGTGGCGTGGGCCATCAAAGGCGAGGGCGCGCACGCCGAGCGCTTCAACCGCCTGACGGGCGAGAGCACGGCAATCAAGTTAAGGCCGTCGCAGTCGCCGACCATCGCGCACGGCTACGCGCAGGTCGCGCGCTTCTTCCCCGGCGCGCGCGAGGAGCTGGCGGCGATTGACGAGGAGGTCGTCCTTGGGGCACTCGGGCCTGTGCAGCCGGGCAAGGCGCACTGCTTCGAAGACCAGTACACGTCGAGCGGCGGGCAGCTTTACGAACTCATGTCGGGGCACGACCGCTTCACGGCCGACCTGCGGCCGCTGATGGAAGAGTCTCTGAAGGCAAGGGGCCGCGCGCTCGGCATCTGCTGCCACCCTTACGACCTCTGCACGGAGCTTGTCGCGCGCGAGGCGGGCGTCGTCGTCACCGACGTGGACGGCCGACCTTTGCGCGCGCCGCTCGCGGTCGAGCCCGACGTGGCGTGGGTCGGCTATGCGAACGCCGGGATACATGAACAGATCGAGCCGCTGCTGCGCGCGGCGCTCGAACGGCGCGGGCTGCTGCGCGCCGTGGGCTTAAACGACGAAGACTGACATGCAGACGGACGGCATCGAACAGGGCTCGACAAGGGACTTGGCGGACACGGGCGACTTCGTCCGCATGGTCGGGCGTCTGCTCGCGGGCCAGTCGCGCTCGACGAGCGTCCTCTTCGAGGGCGGCGGCCCGGTCTTCGTCACGCGCGCGCCCGGCAGGCTCGACTTGATGGGCGGCATCGCCGACTACTCCGGCTCGCTCGTTCTTGAGCTGCCCATCGCCTCCGCCACGCACGCCGCGTTGCAGCTCCGACCGGTGAGGAACATCGTCGTCGTCAGCCTGCCGCCGACCGACGCGGGGCACGAGCGCATGTTCGAGATGGCGCTGGACGAGTTGTACGATGCTTCAGGCAAGCCGCTCGAATACGCGGAGGCCGCGCGCTACTTCAGACGCACGGGGAACGTCTGGGCCGCGTACGTCGCGGGTGCCTTCCACGTGCTGGCGCGCGAGCGCGGAGTACGATTTGAGCAAGGCGCGCGCATCCTGCTCCGCTCCGACGTTCCCGAGGGCAAGGGCGTCAGCTCCTCGGCCGCGCTCGAAGTGGCGACGATGCAGGCCGTCCGCGCGGCTTACAACCTCGACCTTGACCCGCGCGAGCTGGCGTTCCTCTGCCAGAAGGTCGAGAACCTCGTGGCCTGCGCGCCGTGCGGCGTGATGGATCAGATGACCTCGGCCTGCGGCGAGCAAGACAAGTTACTCGCCCTGCTCTGCCAGCCCGGCGAGCTGAAGGGGACGGTGGCCCTGCCCAAAGAGCTTGAGGTGTGGGGCGTCGATTCGGGCATCAAGCATTCGGTCGGCGGCGCCGACTACGGGACGGTGCGCACGGCGGCCTTCATGGGCTACCGCATGATCGCGGAGATGGCCGGCCTGCGCGTGAGCGAGGGCGAAGGGCACGGGCACGTCCACGTCGAAGACCCGCAGTGGCGCGGCTACCTCGCCAACATCGCGCCCGCGGAGTTCGAGGCCCGCTATGCCGCAAGCCTCCCGGCGCGTATGTCGGGCGCGGAGTTTCTTGAAAGGTACTGGGGCATCACCGACACGGTGACGACCGTTGACCCCGCGCGCCACTACCACGTCCGGCAGGCGACGCAGCACCCCGTCAACGAGCACGCGCGCGTCACGCGCTTCGCCGAGATACTCTCGGAACCCGACGCCGCCGCGCGCGCCGCCGAGCTGGGACAGTTGATGTACAAGTCGCACAAGAGCTACTCGGCCTGCTGCCTCGGCTCGCCGGGCACGGACGAGTTGGTCAGGCTCGTGCGCGAGGCCGGGACGGAGTCGGGTCTCTACGGGGCGAAGATCACGGGCGGCGGCAGCGGCGGCACGGTCGCCGTCCTCGGCCGCAAGGGCGCGCGCGCCGCGGTCGAAGCGGTGGCGCAGGAGTACGAGCGCCGCACGGGCCACGCCCCGCTTATCATCTCCGGCTCCTCGCCGGGCGCGGCCGCCTTCGGGCATTTAGTGATTGATGGGTGATGGGGGTTTGGGGGTTGGGTAAAACAAGGCCCGCCGTTCTCACCCAACACCTAACACCCATCACCCGCGAACGGAGTGAGCACGGATGAAGCTACTCGGGATTGACGTTGGGACGGGCGGGAGCCGCGCCCTCCTGGTTGACGAGGGCGGTCGGGTTATCGCCTCGGCGACCGTGGAGCACGAGCCGTTCGCTTCGCCGCAGACGGGTTGGGCCGAGCAGGACGCGCGCGACTGGTGGCGTGCGAGCGAAGCGGCAATACGCGAAGTGCTCTCGGCCGACGGCGTGCGCGCGGAGGAGGTCGCGTGCGTCGGGCTGACGGGACAGATGCACGGTGCGGTGCTGCTCGACGAAAGGGACGAGCCCCTTCGTCCCTCCATCATCTGGTGCGACGTGCGCACGCACGAGCAGTGTCGCGCGCTGACGGAACAGGTCGGCGCCGAGCGCCTGATTCAACTCGTCTCGAACCCGGCGCTCGAAGGCTTCACGCTGCCGAAGATGCTCTGGGTGCGCGAGCGCGAGCCGGAGTTGTGGGGGCGCGTGCGCTCGGTGCTGCTGCCGAAGGATTACGTGAGGCTGAGACTGACGGGCGAGAAGGCGACCGACGTGGCCGACGCCTCGGGCACGCTCCTCTTCGACGTGACCCATCGTCAGTGGTCTGAAGAGATGTTGGGACTCGTCGGAATAGATAGAAGTTTATTGCCGCGGGCGTTCGAGTCGCAGGAAGTGACGGGGCGCGTCTCGGCGGAGGGCGCGAAGGCGCCGGGCCTGCGCGAGGGCACGCCGGTGTTCAAGGGCCAGATGGACATCACCGCGTCGTCGCTCGGCGTCGGCGTCGCGCGGCCCGGCGCCTGCATGGCCGTCGTCGGCACCGCGGGGATCGTCCCCGTGGCGTCGCACGCGCTCGGC
>CAXTSK010000142.1:0-10203 GCA_964246655.1 uncultured Pyrinomonadaceae bacterium | reverse complement strand
AGCTGTGTCTCTGTGTCTCTGTGTTGAAAGTTCTCATGACTTCTCCCATCCCCGAAAAGATTCTGAGGCTGGCGCGCGCCGTGGGGGAGGCGGGCGGGCGCGCTCTGCTGGTCGGCGGGTGCGTGCGCGACCGCCTGCTCGGCCGCGTGGTGAAGGACTGGGACGTTGAAGTCTACGGCGTCGAGCCCGCCTCTTTACGTGAGCTGCTCGCGCGCTTCGGCCGCGTCAACGTCGTCGGCGAGGCGTTCACCGTCTACAAGCTCGGGCACGACCTGGACGTGTCGCTCCCGCGGCGCGAGCGCAAGACCGGCCGCGGCCACCGCGGCTTCTACATCGAGGGCGACCCGCGCATGTCCTTCGAGGAGGCCGCGCGCCGCCGAGACTTCACCGTCAACGCCGTCCTCGAAGACCCGCTCGACGGCGAAATCATCGACCCCTTCGGCGGTCGCGCCGACATGGAAGCGAAACTCCTGCGCGCCGTCTCGCCCGAGACCTTCGTCGAAGACTCTTTGCGCGTCCTGCGCGCCGCGCAGTTCGTCGCGCGCTTCGAGTTCCAGGTCGAAGAGAAGACGGTCGAGCTCTGCCGCTCCATCGACCTCACAGACCTTCCGGCCGAGCGCGTCTGGGGCGAGTTGGAAAAGATTCTCCTCGTCGCCACACGGCCCTCGGTCGGCCTCCAATGGCTCGACCGCCTCAACGTCACGCCGCAGCTCTTCCCCGAACTCGACGCGCTGAAGGGCGTGCCGCAAGAATTAGAGTGGCACCCCGAGGGGGACGTGTTAACTCATACCCTCCTCGTCTGCGACCGCGCGCGCGAGTTGGTTGAAGACCTCGACTACCCGCGGCAGTTGGCGTTGATGCTCGCCGCGCTGTGCCACGACTTCGGGAAGCCTTCGACGACCGAGTTCGTCGAGGGTCGCATACGCTCGCGCGGCCACGACGAGGCGGGCGTCGAGCCCACGCTCGCCTTCCTCGACCGGCTGAAGATGTTTACGCTCGACGGCTACGACGTGCGCGCCCAAGTCGTGACGCTCGTGCGCGAACACCTCAAGCCCGGCGAGTTCTACCGCAAGCGCGAAGAGGTCACCGACGGCGCCTTCCGCCGCCTCGCCCGCCGCTGCGAGCTTGAGCTTCTGTACCGCGTCGCGAAGGCCGATAGCCTGGGCCGCAACGCGCCCTGGGTGCCGCGGGAGAAGTGGTTCGACGCGGAGCCGCAGGAGTGGTTCATCGCGCGCGCGCGCGAGCTTTCGATTCAGCACAGGCCGCCCGAGCCCATCCTGCTGGGGCGTCATCTTTTGGAGATGGGGCTCAAGCCCTCGCCGCGCGTCGGCGAGATACAGCGCGCCGTCTACGAGTTGCAGCTCGACAACCGCGTCCGCACGCTCGAAGAGGCGAAGGCGGCCGCGCGCGAACTCGTCGAGGGCGGCGGCGGCCGTCTGTGACTTTCGCGCGCGCCGTGTTGTAAGATGGCGCTTAATTTTCTGACCCGGCTTTACGAACTAACAACCACGGAAGACGGCCGCCCGCCTCTCGCCTCGCGCGGGCCAAGGCCCACGCCGAATTAAATCCATTTGAGGAAGAGAGAGCCATGATCGATTTCGATTTGAACGAAGAGCACCGGGCGCTCGTCCAGACCGTGCGCGAGTTCGCGCAGGGCGAGGTGGCGCCGCACATCAAGGAGTGGGACGAGAAGCAGCAGTTCAACCGTTCCGTCTTAGACAAGATGGCCGAACTCGGCCTGCTCGGCGTCTGCATCCCCGCGGAGTACGGCGGCGCGGGCTTCGACTACATCTCGCTCGGCCTCGTCTGCGAGGAGCTTGAAGCCGTAGACACGTTCCTGCGCGTCGTGATGAGCGTCCACACGGGGCTGAATTCCATGTCGCTCTACACGTGGGGCACGGAGGAGCAGAAGCGCAAGTACCTCGTGCCGCAGGCGACGGGCGAGAAGATTGCGACGTACGGTTTGACCGAGCCGGGCGCGGGCAGCGACGTGGTCGGCGCGCGCTCGACCGCACGCCGCGAGGGTGACGAGTGGGTCTTGAACGGCGAGAAGATGTGGATTTCGCTCGCGGACGTGGCCGACAACTTCCTCTTCTTCTGCTGGACTGATGAAGAGAAGAGAAGGAAGCGCGACCACAACGGCATGTCCTGCTTCATCGTCGAACGCTCGATGCCCGGCTTCTCTTCGGGGACGATTCACGGGAAGCTCGGCATACGCGCGGGCAACACCGGATACTTCTCTCTACAGGACGTGCGCGTCTCCCAAGAGAACATGCTGGGCGAGGAGGGCGAGGGCTTCAAGATCGCGATGTTCGCGCTTGAGCAGGGGCGCTACACGGTCGCGGCCGGCGCGACCGGCGTCATCCGCGCCTCGCGCGACGCGTCGGTCGCCTATGCTTTAGAGCGCGAGACGTTCGGGACGAAGATCGCCAACCATCAACTCGTCAAGCAGAAGATCGCCGAGATGGAAGCCGACTACCAGATGTCGCGCCTGCTCTGGCTGAGGGCCGGCTGGCTCAAGAACGAGGGGCGCCCGAACGCGCGCGCGACTTCCCTGGCGAAGTGGCAGGCGACCGTCCGCAGCGAGAAGGCCGCCTCGATGGCGATTGAAGTCCACGGCGCCAACGGCTACTCGAACGACTACCCCGTCGAGCGCTACCTGCGCAACTGCAAGGCCGCGGTCATCTACGAGGGCACGCGCGACATACACACCCTCATGCAGGCCGACTGGGCGCTCGGCCTCAAGGGCGAGAAGCCCGCGCGCCGTACGCTCCCGCCATACCAGTAGGCAGTAGGCAGTTAAAAGCCGAAAGCACCTTTAAGCATTCGGAGGCGGCGAGGCTATTAAACTCGCCGCCTCCGAATTCATTCGGGCCGTTTTCCTGTCTTAACTACTGCATAGTGTATACTTCTCCAATTGATTTGGGGGCGGCGTCACTGTATGGGGTGGGGCCGCCGCCCCGTGCTGATGCTCAAAGTTGGGCGGGTGATTGAGCTTCGGGTTCGGGATGGAGGGGGGAAGGGAACCGCCCTCGGTCTCGAACGTCTTGATTGAGCTTTTCTATGACAAGCCGCGTGCCGCACTCCGCCGCGGCACGCCCTCCTCGACGGCTGGCCGTCGAAATGCTTGAAAGGCTTGGGCTTGAGGGAAAGGGGCGTCGCACGTAACTCGCCGGGCCGCGCGGCGGCGGGCGCGCCCGGGCTATCCGAAAAGATAGGCGACTATCCGAAAGGTTAGCGCGGGTGGCGTGCGGAGCGGTCGTGACTTTTAACCGGCGAAGTGATATTTGTCGCTCCGCGTTATGCAGCCGAGAGTTGTCTTCATCGCGGGGCCTCTGAAGGGCTCGGCCTACGAGCTGGGCGAGGAGGCGCTGTCCGTCGGGCGCGACTCGACGAACAGCGTCCGGCTCGCCGACTCGCTGCTCTCGCGCCGCCACTGCCGCATCGAGCGCGCGGGCGAACGCCTCCTGCTCACAGACCTCGAAAGCCTCAACGGCACCTTCGTCAACGGCCGCCCCGTCCGAGAGCACGCGCTCGCGCACGGCGACCACGTGCTGGTCGGTGAGTCCTGCTTCGTCTTCCTCTCCGACGAGGGCGAGCTCGCGCCGGGGCCTTCGAACCCCGTCACGCTCAGCGACCGCGACATGCAGGCGCACTCGACCGTGCGTCTGAAGGCCGAGGAGGCGCGCTACCTGCGCCCGCCGGCCGAAGAGGAGACGTTCGCGGCCGTCGCGCGCGACCTCGCGCTGCTCGTGCGCGTCAGCACCTCGGTCAACTCGGTGCGCGAGACCGCGGAGCTACAGCGCGAGCTGCTCCGCCTTGTCTTCGAGGCCGTGCCCGCCGAGCGCGGCGCCATCCTGCTCGTCGGCGAAGACGGCCGCGTCGTCTCCGAGTTCGGCCTCGACCGCGCGGGCGACTCTTCGCGCACGGTGGAGGTGAGCCGCACGATCCTCCGCCAGGTTATGGAGGAGGGAACGGCCGTCCTCGCGGGCGACCTCATCGAGGGCGGCTTCGACACGGTCGAGAGCCTGCGCGCCGCGCGGCTCAGCTCGCTCCTGTGCGCGCCGCTCGTGCTCTACGGACGCGCGCTCGGCGCCGTCTACCTGACGGCGGCAGACCCCGCGACGCACTTCGACGAGAGCCACCTCCAACTCGTCACGGTCATTTGCAGCATCGCGGCCGTCGCGCTCAACAACGCGCGCCACGTCGAGCAGTTGGAGAGCGAGAACGACCTCCTGCGCGCCGAAGCGACGGTCGAGCACGGCATGGTCGGAGAGAGCGCGGCCGTCAAGCGCGTCTACCAATTCATCGCGCGCGTCGCGCCGGCCGACACGACGGTGCTCGTGCGCGGCGAGTCGGGCACCGGCAAGGAACTGGCCGCGCGCGCCCTGCACCGGAACAGCCCGAGAAGCGTCCGCGCCTTCGTCGCCATCAACTGCGCGGCGCTGACCGAGACGTTGCTTGAGTCTGAGTTGTTCGGACACGAGCGCGGGGCCTTCACCGGCGCGCTCGCGCAGAAGAAGGGCAAGCTCGAAGTGGCCGACGGCGGCACGCTCTTCCTCGACGAGGTCGGCGAGATGCCGGCCACGCTCCAGGCGAAGCTGCTGCGCGTCTTGCAGGAGCGCGAGTTCGAGCGCGTCGGCGGCACGCGCACCATCCGCGTTGACGTGCGCGTCGTCGCGGCGACCAACAGGGATTTGGAGGAGGCGGTGAGGAAGGGCGGATTCCGTCAAGACTTGTACTACCGCCTCAACGTCGTCTCCTTCGAGATGCCGCCGCTGCGCGAGCGGCGCGAGGACATTCCTCTGCTCGCCAGCTACTTCGTCTCGAAGTACGCCGCGAAGTTCAAGCGCAAGGTGACGGGGCTCTCGACGGAAGCGCGCGCGTGTCTCGTCGCGTACGACTGGCCCGGCAACGTCCGCGAGCTTGAGAACGCCGTCGAGCGCGCCGTCGTCCTCGGCTCGACCGACCGCGTGCTTCCCGAAGATTTACCGGAGACCGTCCTCGACGCCGCCCCCGACCCCGCTTCGGCCGACGCCGAAGTCAACGCGCCGGTCACCCGCTACCACGACGCGCTCCGCGAGGCCAAGCGCCAGCTCATCCTCCGCGCCCTCGAACAGTCTGCGGGGAGCTTCACCGAAGCCGCACGCCTCCTCGGCGTCCACCCGAACTACCTGCACCGTTTGATTCGGAATTTAAATCTGCGGCCGGAGATTAAGAAGTGAGCAGTGAGCAGTGAGCAGTGTTGAGAACTAGCGGGCCGCCCGTAACAACTCAACTACTGCTCACTGCTCACCGCTCACCGCTCACTCTTTCCCCCTATCAATTCCCCGCGCTCTCTGGTAGTATTCAGGTGCCTTTCCAAGCGCCCAAGCGTTCATTTCACGGCGGTTAATCCTTTTAGATTCGGGAGTTTTGCTCTCATGCCGCAGGAGCTTAACAGCGTCAATCTCTCGCTCGACTTCCTGAGCGTGTGCGAGGCGGCGGCCATCGCCTCGGCGCGGACGATGGGGCAGGGCGACCGCAAGTACTCCGACCACGTCGCCGTCGAGGCGATGCGCGAGCAGATGGACTCTGTCCCGATGCGCGGCCGCATCGTCATCGGCGAGGGCGAGCGCGACGAGGCGCCCATGCTCTTCATCGGCGAGGAGGTCGGCGAGGGCTTCCACGAAGGCGTTGACGCGGAGGACTTCCCCGAAGTTGACATCGCCGTAGACCCCCTGGAAGGTACGAACCTCTGCGCGCTCGGCGCCAACAACGCCATCGCGGTGCTGGCCGCCTCCGAGCGCGGCGGGCTCTTGAACGCGCCCGACATCTACATGGATAAGATCGTCGTCGGCCCTTCGTGCCGCGGCGCCATCGACATCGACGCGGCGGTCAAAGACAATCTCAAGGCCATCGCGCGCAAACTACAGCGCGACATCGAAGACCTGACCGTCATGGTGCCCGCCCGCCCCCGCCAAAAGAAGCTCATCGCGGACGTGCGCGCCGCGGGCGCGCGCATCCGGCTCCTCGGCGACGGCGACCTCTCGGCGGGCATCTCGGCGGCCGTGGCCGGCACGAACATTCACGCGCTGATGGGCATCGGCGGCGCGCCCGAGGGCGTGTTGACGGCCGCGGCGATGAAGTGTCTGAACGGCGAGATCCAGGCGCGCCTCGTCTTCGACCCCGAGCGCCTGGACGTGGACAAGTCGAAGGTGCCGCCCGCCGAGACGGTGCTCGCGCGGCTGCGCGAGATGGGCATCAACGACCCGAACAAGGTCTACGACACGAACGACCTCGCGCCGGGCAAGAAGATCATCTTCGTCGCGACCGGCGTCACCGACGGCTCGCTCCTGCGCGGCGTCCGCTTCTTCGGGTCGGGGCGGCGCACGCACTCGCTCGTCATGACGACCGAGTCGCGCCACATCCGCTTCGTCGACACCGTCCACGTCGAGGGCGGCCCCGACACGGTCATTCGATTTTAGATTTCGGATTTCGGATTGCAGATTGATGAGAGCCATGCTGCCTTTCATCAATCTGCAATCCGAAATCCGCATTCCGCAATCCCCCGTGTGATCCGTTTGCCCCGCGGCGCACGCGTTATGAGTGAGCGGGGATGTTCCCGCGCAAGGCCGGCGGGCAGTCGCGTTCCTCCGGCGTAGGTTTGAGAGGCCATGAGAGCAGCGTTCGGCAGAAGGGCCACGGGGTACGTCCTGTGCAAGGTCGCAGTCGCGACCTTGCTAGTCGTGTCCGTGGGCGGGCGCGCTCTCGCGGCCGACGGCGGCGACGAAGGCAAGGCTACTAATCCCGCTCCCTCGCGGGGGATTACAACGAACATGAAGGTTGCCAACTTCGACGAGGCGCTCTCGACGGCGCTCGCGCGGCGCGGGGCGGCGTCGCGCGTCACCTGCGACGGTCGAGACCCCGTCGCGCGCCGTATCTTGAACGAGTACGGCGCGATCTTCTTCGCCTCGGGCGGTGCGTTGCCGCCGCCCGTCTGCATCTTCGCGGGCGCCGAGGAGGTCGAGTCGTTCCAGCGCGCGGCGACCGTATCCGCGCGGGAGATCGGCGACGTGTCGATTGAGTTGCAGCCGGCCGCGATGCGCGCGCTCCTGGCCGCGCGCGAGGAGGCTTTGGCCGAAGGGCTCGACATCACGCCGCGCGACGGCTCGGAGTCGGCGCGGCGCGGTTATGCCGACACGGTCAGGTTGTGGAACTCACGCCTGCTGCCCGCGCTCGAATACTGGCGCGTGCAGGGCCGCCTGACCGACGCAGAGGCCGAGCGCGTGAAGGCTTTGCCCGTGCGCGAGCAGATCGGCGCGGTGCTCGAACTCGAACGCGCAGGCGTCTACTTCAGTAAAGATTTCTCGAAGTCGATTCTCTATTCGGTCGCCGCGCCCGGCGCTTCGCAGCACCTTTCGCTCCTCGCCTTCGACGCGGCCGAGTACGGCGACGGGCGCGTGCGACAGATACTCGCGCGCCACGGCTGGTTCCGCACCGTGCGGAGCGACTGCCCGCACTTCACCTATCTCGGGATGCCGGAGAGCCGCCTGCCCGCGCACGGTCTAAAGAGGATCGAGACCGTCTACGGCGAGTTCTGGGTGCCGAACAGCGGCGAGCCCGCCGAGTTGCCTTCGGGTTTAGCTCAGAAGCGTTAACCGTAACGCTTTTCAACACAGAGACACGGAGACACAGCCTGGAGCAATCGGCCCAGGAAGCTGTGTCTCTGTGTCTCCGTGTCTCTGTGTTGATCCCGGATTCGTTATACACTCGGTGCGTGCAGGATGAAGGTCGGACGGCAGGAGCTTTAACGGAGAACGATTCCGTGGCGGCGGAGCCTCGGCTCATACGCGGCGTGGGGTTGGCGGGCGCGACGACGCTGAACATGATCGACATGATCGGCGTCGGGCCTTTCATCACCCTCCCGCTCATCGTGGCGGCGATGGGCGGGCCGCAGGCGATGGTCGGTTGGATCATCGGCGCCGTGCTCGTCGTGTGTGACGGGCTGGTGTGGGCCGAGCTGGGCGCGGCCATGCCGGGGACGGGCGGGACATACCGCTACCTCGGAGAGATTTACGGGCGCGGGCGGCTGGGTCGCCTGATGTCTTTCCTCTTCATCTGGCAGTTGACCTTCAGCGCGCCGCTCTCCATCGCGTCGGGCTGCATCGGGTTTGCGATGTACGCGGCCTACGCCTTCCCGGCGCTCGACGTGACGTGGGCCGCGCGGACGCTGCACATCCCTCTGCCGCTCCTGGGCGACATCGACTTGAGCATGACAGTGACGCCCGGCACCTTCGTCGCCGTCGGGACGTGCGCGGTCGCGGTCGTCC
Organism: uncultured Pyrinomonadaceae bacterium; assembly: GCA_964246655.1. GTDB lineage: Bacteria > Acidobacteriota > Blastocatellia > Pyrinomonadales > Pyrinomonadaceae > QHXN01. The sequence continues at coordinate 1,891 of CAXTSK010000142.1, read as the reverse complement.
TGCTCTACCGCAAGATTACGATCATCGAGCGCCTGTCGAACCTGCTCTGGCTCGGCGTGATGCTGACCATCGTCTGGATCGTCGCGTCGGGGCTCTGGCACTTCGACCCCGCGCTCGCGTTCGACTTCCCGCCGGGCGCGTTCACGCTCCGTCCCGAGTTCTTTTATGGGTTGGGCTCGGCGCTGCTCATCGCGGTCTACGACTACTGGGGGTACTACAACGTCTGCTTCCTCGGCGGCGAGGTGCGCGACCCCGGCCGCACCATCCCGCGCGCCGTGCTGCTGTCGATAGCCTTAGTCGCTTTGATTTACATCGTGATGAACGTCTCCGTCCTCGGCGTCATCCCTTGGCGCGAGTTCGAGGCGACGGCCGACTCGGACGCGCGGCGCTACGTCATCTCTTCGTTCATGGAGCGGCTCTACGGGCGCGGGGCGGGGCTCGTAGCGACGGCGCTCATCATGTGGACGGCCTTCGCGTCCGTCTTCTCGCTGCTGCTCGGCTACTCGCGCGTGCCGTACGCGGCGGCCGAAGACGGGAACTACTTCCGCATCTTCTCGCGCGTGCACGAGCGGCACCGCTTCCCTTACGTCTCGCTGCTCGTGCTCGGCGGGATCGCGGCCCTCTTCTGCTTCTTCAGGCTGGCGGACGTGATCGCGGCGCTCGTCGTCATCCGCATCATCGTGCAGTTCCTCGCGCAGACCGTGGGCGTGATCGTGCTGCGCGTGCGCCGGCCCGATTTGCCGCGGCCGTTCCGCATGTGGCTCTACCCTCTGCCCGCGCTGTTGGCGTTCGCGGGGTTCGTCTACGTGCTCCTGATGCGGCCGCACTTTCAGAAGGAGGTGCGTCTGGCCTTCGTGCTCATCGCGGCCGGGCTCGCCGTCTATCTCGTCAGGGCGCGCGCGCGCGGCGAGTGGCCGTTCGGGGACAAAGACGATTCACCACAGAGACACAGAGACATAGCTGTTTAATTTGAAATTTGAAATTCCTGATTCTTCGACTACCCCTCGACGGCGAAGCGCGTCGCGTTCACGACGCTCACGCCTTCGCGCCTCGGCACCATCGCCTCGAACCTCGTCCGCCGCGCGGAAGAAGTTCGTAAGCCCGACGCGCAACGCTACGCGGAGTTTCGCGAAGGCAGGCTCGCGGCGCTTTCGCTCAGCACCCTCTCGCCCGCGCCCGTCTACGCGGACATGGAGGAGGCGGTGCTCGCCGCGTGGTTCAAGGAAGCACGGGACGCGCTCGGCACAGACGACCCGTTCGTGCGCGCCGCGCTCAACGGTTCGACGCCCGAAGAGGCGGCCCGAAAACTGATCGCCGGGACGAAACTCGCCGACGTGGCCGTCCGTCGCGCGCTTCGGCGTCTACGGGAAGACGACCTACCCGGACGCGACCTCGACGCTGCGCGTGACCTACGGGACGGTGAAGGGCTACGAGGAGGACACGACGCTCGTGCCCTTCAAGACGACCTTCTACGGCCTCTACGACCGCGCCGAAGGCTTCGGCGGGAAGTCGCCCTACGAGCTGCCCGCGCGCTTCCGCGAGGGGAGAGGGAAGCTTGAGCTTGCGACCCCGCTCGACTTCGTCTACACGGCCGACACCATCGGCGGTATGTCCGGCAGCCCCGTCGTCAACCGCGACGCGGAGGTCGTCGGGCTCAACTTCGACAGCAACATCCAGAAGCTCCCGAACCGCTACTGGTACGTGGACGAGTCGGACGGCGGCCGCGCCGTCGCCGTCCACTCCGCGGCCGTCCTCGAAGCCCTCCGCAAGCTCTACGACGCGAGCCCCCTCGTCGAAGAATTGACGCGGCCTTGAATTAAGAAACTTAACCACAGAGACACAGAGGCACAGCTAAAAACAATTAGCTGTGCCTCTGTGTCTCTGTGGTTAA
>CAXTSK010000141.1:0-10287 GCA_964246655.1 uncultured Pyrinomonadaceae bacterium | reverse complement strand
GATCAAGGCGGGGCTGCGGGTGGCCGAGGTGCTCGGGGCCGACGAGACGGGGCTGCGGGTCGCGGGGCACAACCACTGGATCCATGTGGCGCGCACCGACCGCCTGACGCACTACGGGGCGGACGCACGACGCGGGAAGCCGGTGATGGACGCCATCGGCATCCTGCCTCAGTTTAAGGGTGTCCGCGTCCGCGACGGGTGGATGGCTTACGATGAGTACCGGCAGACGACACACGCGCTGTGCAACGTCCACTTGCTGCGCGAGTTGGTCTATGTCGAGGAGGTCGCCGCCAAGCAGCGGCGGTGGACACGCCAGCTCGCCAAGCTGCTGCTCGACATCAAGGCTGAGGTCGAGCGGGCGCAGGGGCGGGGCGAGACGAAGTTGAGTGATGACCAGTTCGACAAGTTCACTGCCCGTTACGACCGGCTGGTGAGGCGCGGTGCGCGCCTGAACCCGCCGCCCGTCGCGGAGAAGGCGGACGCGCTGGCGAAGCGCTACCATATAATGAGGACGAAGCGGCGCGACCCACCACAGCCCCTCATCTCTCGGTTGCAGACTCGGCGTGAGCAGGTCTTGCGCTTCATGACCGACCTCACAGTCCCGTTCGACCGGAATGAAAGGCGAAGTCAAAGGCAAAGGTCTCCTGTCCCACCGAACTCAACTTTTGCTTCGGTGGGCCTTGTTCGCCACGCCGGATGGTGGCCGACCCGACTCGGCTCGCGGCTTTGTTCACGTGCGCTTGATTACGCCTCTGGCACACTCGTTGAACACGCCGTGCCGTGGCTTGCTCTGCGCTAGTCCAGACAGGTATCTGAGGCTCGGCTCCCCTCCGGAGACGGCCTATGGTTCGGTCGGGCTTAGTCGGTGAAGGCCTAGCCAATCGTAGGCACGCTTGAAGAGGTTATCGTCCTTGCGCCGCAAGGCGGCGTCGAAGGCTTTGCGCGTCACATCCTTGAGCCGCCCGCATCCAGCCGGGTCCAGGCGTGGGCGACTCAGCGGCTTGCCGTCGCTGCTGCGGTGGCTGACGCCGAGGCGGCAGTAGCGCCAGAGTTTGCGCACGTTGCTGAAGCGGCGCGGCGTCTGAACATAGGCACTGAAGCGGCAGGCGCTGAGCCGCGAGCTGACTGGCGAGCGTCTGGTCCAACACCTCGTAGAGTTGCTCGATGACCGTGCGAACCTGGCGTGAGGCGACCCGGTCGAGCACCGCGCCGCGCCCTTTGGCGGTAAAGAGTCGCAGGCCGCGCACGATGACGCCCCGGGCGCGGAAGCGAGCCTTGAGCTTGTACTTGAGGCGGATCTGCTGGTCGGTCAGGTCGTCGAAGTGCTGAACGAGTTGCTTGAACTCGCGGCGCGACTGCTCTTCGGCATAGTAGACCTCTGTGAAGCGGTTCATGCGCAGCAGGTCGGCCAGCTTGGCGGCGTCGAGTTGGTCGTGCTTGTTCGGGTCTTTGCCGATCCAGGCGTTGGCCGGCGGGTGCGAGATGACGACGCGCCGGACCAGCGGGGCGATGACGCCGCGGACCCAGGGTGCCAGTTCGCCCGCCTCTAAATGGACATGGGCATTGCCCCCGAGGCCGGTGAAAGCCTTAATCAGGTTGGCCTCGCTCATGGGGAAGGAGCGGGTCGCTTTCGTGACGCCGTTTCTCAATTAAAAACCTATAGGAATACGCCAGGTATTTTCGCCTACGCGGAATCCATCGACTGTCGCGTCTGACACACGTTACATAACTATCGAGCTTTCTTATATTTAAGAATAAGTCAAAATACCTATTGACTTATTGTGGAAGAAGCGTATTTTAATGAACCTTACAGCAAGTCGAAGGAAAAAATTGCAGGAGAAGCGTCATGCCGAGCCGAGACAACCGAAAAGAGGTAGCCGGGCAAACGAGTGGAGTCCCCGTGACACGGTCGCAGGAGGAACCCTCACAGGGTGACGAGGCACGCGCGCGCGTTTCGCCAAAGGGCGGGATTGCGCGATCCAGCACCATCACGATGGTGAAACTGGCCTTAATTTTGGCAACAGCCGGGCTGCTGCTTTTTACAGTCGCGAGGTCAGGCGACGCACGCCGCAGCGGCGGGGGACGAAGCAACGTCGAGGGCCGCCAGGCGGAAGAGGAGAAGGCGCCGACGGCCGAGGCTCAGCAGAGATTGGTCGAGGATGGGAAGCAGGTCTTTCGCTTCGACACTTTCGGCGACGAGATCTTCTGGGGCGACAAGCTCAAGCTTCATGACGCCATCCAGGGCTCGAAGTTCGGCGGCGTCGGCCCGGGCGTCAGCCCGAAGACCGCGCTTGCCGTCGGCCTCAAAGTAGACATGGAGGCGCTGCCGGCCGCGCTCGTCGAGCAGATCAAGGCGGGCAAGGTCGATCTCGACGACCCGGCGACTACGTTGGCCCTCATCAAGCTCGACGCCGTCCTCGGCGTGAAGGGGCAGTTCAACTCCGACGGCAGCATGAAGACGATGGGCATCAGTTGCGCCCTCTGCCACTCGACCGTGGACGACGCCTTCGCGCCGGGCATCGGCCGACGCCTCGACGGTTGGGCCAACCGCGACCTCGATGTCGGAACCATCGTCTCGCTGGCGCCTGACCTGACCGTCGTGCAGAACCTGCTCGGCGTGGACCGCCCGACCTTGAACACGGTGCTCCGGAGTTGGGGGCCGGGCGAGTTCGACGCCGAGGTCTTCCTTGACGGCAAGGCGTTCCGCCCCGACGGCAAGCCCGCTTCGACGCTGATACCGCCTGCGTTCGGGCTGTCGGGCATCAACCTGCACACGTGGACGGGTTGGGGGAGCGTGCCGCAGTGGAACGCTTTCGTGGCAAACCTTGAGATGCACGGGGTCGGCAATTTCGACGACGAGAGGCTCAACGACCCGGTCAAGTTTCCCATTGCCGCCAAGAACGGCTTCGCGCACATCCGCAACGAGGTTGACTTGATCACGCCGAAACTCCCGGCGCTGCACGCCTACCAACTCTCCATCGACGCGCCTTTGCCGCCCGCGGGCAGCTTCGACGAGGTGGCCGCGAAGAAGGGTAAGGAGCTGTTCAGTAAGAAGGCCGGGTGCAGCACTTGCCACACGCCGCCGTTATTCACGGAGGCGGGCTGGAACATGCACACAGGCGCCGAGATCGGCATCGACGACTTTCAGGCGATGCGCTCGCCCGACGAGCGTTACCGCACGGCGCCGCTTAACGGCCTTTGGACACACCAGAAGGGCGGCTTCTACCACGACGGCCGCTTCGCGACCCTGCTCGACGTGGTCAACCACTATGACAACCACTTCAAGCTGAGTCTCACGGGGCAGGAGAAGGGCCAACTGGTCGAGTTCATGAAGTCGCTGCCGTCGCCGACGACGGCCGTGAACGTGAACGACCCCACGGACTTCGTGGCGCAGCACTACCGCGACTTCCTCGGGCGCGAGCCCGACACGGCGGGGCTCCAGTTCTGGACTAACGAGATAAACCAGTGCGGCGCGGACGCGCAATGCCTTGAGATGAAGCGCGTTAACGTGAGCGCGGCGTTCTTCCTCTCCATCGAATCCCAGGAGACGGGTTACCTCGCCTACAAGGCATACAAGGCCGCGTTCGGCAACATGCCCGGCGCGCCCGTGCCTCTGAAGTTCGAAGAGTTCCTGCGCGACAGACAGCAACTCGCAGCAGGCGTTGTGGTCGGCGAGCCGGGCGCAGACATGCGGCTTGAGCAGAACAAGGCCGCCTATTACAACGACTTCGTGCAGCGTGCGCGCTTCACTACGGCCTATCCGACTTCGATCACGCCCGAACAATACGTGGACGCCCTGAACGTCAACACGGGCGGCGCCCTGACGCCGGAAGAGAGACAGGCGGCCGTGGGCGAGTTCGGCGGCGCGGCGACCACGGGTGACGTGGGGGCACGCGCGCGCTCGCTGAGGCGTGTGGTCGAGAACGCGGAGTTCTCGCGCCGCGAGAGGAACCGCGCGTTCGTGCTGATGGAGTACTTCGGTTATCTGCGGCGCGACCCGAACGAGTCGCCCGAGCCCACGCTCGACTACCAGGGTTACAACTTCTGGCTGAGCAAGCTCGAACAGTTCAACGGCGACTTCGTCCGCGCCGAGATGGTCAAAGCCTTCATCACGTCGGACGAGTACCTGCGCAGGTTCGGCATGTAGGCCGAAGCGCAGCCCCTAGTAACGGAATACAGACATCAACATTTCGGAGGAACCATGAGGACTAAGCACCAAAGCTCAATCGGCGTCGCGCCGGCTCTCGTAGTCGCGGCGGCCATGATTTTCGGGGCCGCCCCCTTCGCGGCCACCCGCGGGCACGCCCTTCACGCGCCGCACACGACGCGGGCCGCGGCCGTGACCGACCCGCAGATCGCCGCCATCGTCGTCGCGGCTAACACGGTGGACATCGAGGCCGGCAAGCTCGCGCAGTCCAAGACCAAGAACGAGAAGGTCAAACAGTTCGCGGAGACGATGATCACAGACCACACCGCGGTGAATAAGTCGGCGGTCGAACTGGTGACCAGGCTCGGCGTCACGCCGGAGGAGAGCGAGACGAGCCGCGGCCTGACCGCGAGCGGCGAGCAGACCCGCGCCCGCCTGAGCAACCTCAGCGGAGAGGAGTTCGACAGGGAGTACATCGCCAACGAGGTCGCATACCACAAGCTGGTGATAGAAGCGGTGGACAAGACCTTAATCCCGAACGCGAAGAACGCGGAGCTGAAAGCGGCGCTCGTCAACGTCCGCCCGGCGCTGGTCGCACACCTTCAGCACGCCGAACAGATTCAGGCCGAGTTGGGCGGCAAGAAACCGGGTGAAGGGAAGCACAAGCATTAAGGGCGCGTCACGAAACCGTAGGTGCGTGGAGATTCCATGCCCGCCGTCGGCGGAAAACGACGGCCGCGGACTCTCCACGCACCGAGTTCGTGAGAGGGACGAGCTTCGCCCGTGACGGGCTTTAACTACTTCCGCAACACTTGAAAGGGTTGAGAATGTCTCCGAACACACCGCGTCGGCATCAGGCAATCACGTGCGCATTGCTCTCCATATGCGTGGCGCTGTCAATTCTGACTCTCGCCTCGGCCGCCGCCCCGAAGCCTCGAACCCACACGGTCGTCCTGCGTGGGATGAAGAACGTCCCGGCGACGCTGGTGGTAAGGGCGGGCGACACGGTCGTCTGGAAGAACGAGGATGTCGTGCCTCACACCGCAACCGACCGGGGGAAAGCATTCGACTCGGGGAACATCGAGCCGGGGGGCTCTTGGAGTTACGTGGCCGACAGGAAGGGCACTTTCTCCTACTACTGCGCCTACCACCCCAACACACGGGGCAGGCTCGTCGTGCGCTGAACGACCGGAGGGGAAATCATGTCATACCGTTTACTGAGAACGTTGGCGTTGGTGTCGGCCGTCGTCTTCGCGGGGTTGTCGAGCGCCGCGTGCAGCGGGCAGAACGAAGGCGGGTCAGCTGTGAACGTCAACCAAGCCGCGAACGGCGGCACGCAGGCCAGCACGGGGCCGCAACAGATCGAGATGGGCGACGACACCTTCCTGCCTGCGCAGTTAAACGTCGCGGCCGGCACGAAGGTGACGTGGGTCAACAAGGGCAGCAAGGCCCACACCGTGGTGAGTAACGACAAACTCTTCGACTCGGGGCTGGTGAACGTCGGCGGGGAGTTCTCGCACACGTTCGACGCGCCCGGCACTTACCTCTATCACTGCGCCCCGCACGCGAAGATGATCGGCCGGATAGTCGTCCAGTAGCCGGCAGCTCGGAGGGCCTTAAAAGATGGGTTTGCCGTTGCCGCCGTTCTCCTGGGAGAACATTCACCCGATACTGGTCAACTTCACCGCCGCGCTGATACCCGCGTCGGTCTTCAGCGACTTGTTGGGGAGACTACTGCGTCGGGAATCCCTCAGACACGCGGCTTGGTGGACGCTGCTCTACGCGACGCTGGTCACGCCTGGCACGGCGCTGTCGGGCTGGTTCTGGAAGAGGTCTATCGAGGCCGCGCTGTCCGCGGACGTGATCGCCGTCCACCAGTGGCTCGGGATTTGGCTGGCCTGCGCCTTCCCCGTGCTTGTGATCTGGCGGTGGAGATTTCACAAGAGTGGCGAGAGCCCGGGCCTCGCATATTTCGTGACGGCCGTACTGACCCTGCTGGCGTTGATGTATCAGGGCCACATCGGCGGGAGTATGGCCTTCGGTTAGGTGGTAAAGATGAAAGCCGAGATAGATGATAGTCCGTGCCCCGCCGCGCACGAGCGCGCGGTCGTGACCGTAAGGCTGACGCTGCTGTTGATAATCGTCGGCCTCGCCATCTTTCTCTTCTCTCCTATTTTCGGCTGAGTGTCGTGCGGGTGACATTCGCCGCGCGACGGAAGCGTGACAATCCTCATATGGACTACAAGGAATTCCCCCTCGCGAACACCTCCGACCTCGGCGACGGAGAGATGAAGGAAGTCTCGGCGAACGGCACAAGAATTCTGCTGGCGCGCGTCGGCGAAGAGTTCCATGCCGTCGGCGCGACCTGCCCGCACTACGGCGCGCCGCTCGCTGAGGGCGCGCTCTGCGGCACGCGCGTCGTCTGTCCCTGGCACCACGCCTGCTTCGACGTGACGACCGGCGGACTCGAAGAGCCCCCCGCGCTCGACTCTCTGCCGCGCTACGAGGTGCGCGTCGAGGAAGGCCGCGTGCTGGCGCGCGTGCCCGACGAGGCGGAAGACCGCGTGCCCCCGCGCATGTCGCGGCGCGACGCTGCGGACGCGCGACTGTTCGTCATCCTCGGCGCGGGCGCTCCCGGTTACGCCGCCGCGCAGACGCTCCGCGAGCACGGCTTCCGCGGGCGCGTCCTGCTCATCACGCGCGAAGACCGCGGCCCTTACGACCGCCCGAACCTCAGCAAAGATTATCTGCAAGGCAACGCCGAGCCCGAATGGATGCCGCTCAGACCGGATGAATTTTATAAGGAGCACGACATCGAGCTGCTGTGCGAGCGAGAGGTGACGCGCGTGGACGCGGCGGCGAAGACCGTCACGTTCTACAGCGGCGACACGCTGACCTACGACGCGCTGCTCGTGGCAACGGGCGCTTCCGCGCGCCGCCTCAACATCCCCGGCTCCGACCTGAGGAACATCTGCCTCCTGCGCGGCTTCTCCGACGCCGACTCCGTCATCGAGACGGCCGGTCGCTCGAAGCGCTGCGTCGTCGTCGGTTCGAGCTTCATCGGCATGGAGGCGACCGCCTCGCTGCGGCAGCGGGGTCTCGACGTGACGGTGGTCGCGCCCTCGCGCGAACCCTTCGAGGCGACGCTCGGCCCCGAGGTCGGCGCGCTCTTCCGCCGCGCGCACGAAGAGCGCGGCGTCAAGTTCAAGCTCGGCTCCATCGTCTACCGCTTCGAGGGGACGAGTGTCGTTGAGGCCGTCACGCTGGAGGGCGGAGAGCGAATCGAGGCGGACATGGTACTCGCCGGCGTCGGCGTGTACCCCGCAACCGGCTTCCTCGAAGGCGTCACGCTCGACGAGGACGGCGCCGTCGTCGTGGACGCGCAGATGCGCGCGGCCGATGGCATCTACGCGGCGGGAGACATCGCCAGTTTCCCCGACCCGCGCACGGGAGAGCGCGTCCGCATTGAGCATTGGCGCACGGCGCAGCAGCAGGGCCGCGTCGCGGCGCACAACATGGCCGGGAAGAGCACGGCCTTCGACGGCGTGCCCTTCTTCTGGACGCGCCAGTTCGACACGGGGCTGCTCTACGTCGGCCACGCCGCGCGCTGGGACGAGATCGTCTATCAGGGCGACGTAACGGCGCAGGACTTTCTCGCTTTCTACGTGAAGGCCGGGCGCGTGCTCGCGGCCGCGGGCATGAACCGTGACCGCGACGTGGCCGCCATCGAAGAGTTAATCAGACTGAACATGATGCCGGGGGCGGACGAGTTGAAGAGTGGCGCGACGGACTTCGCAGCATTACTTCTCGTCCTCACTGCCGCGCCGAAATTCCGCGACGCAGGCGCTTGCGCAGCCTGACGCGGGCCGCCGTGTCATTATTCGACGAGCCGTGGAGGACATACGTTCTTGCACCCATAGGGACTCAAAGCGGAAGGCGCTCCCGAAACACCTTGCCACTTACCCCACCCGACACGCGCGCAGCATCGGCGCGCGTGGGGCATAGTGAAGGAGAGTTGGATTATGGCAGTCGCAGCAACATCACTCAGTTGTGCGGGAGGTACGAACGGAGAGGGATTTTACGGCGGCACCGCCGCACAAAACCGGCAGGAGGATGCCGAGCGTAACGGCCACCGCTTACAGCTCTTCGACGGGCTCGGCCCCGGGGACATGGCTGAGATCACCGCCTCGGCGCGTGCCCTGCGTAAGGAGCGCGGCGAGTTCGTCTACACGCCGGGCGACCGGGCCGAGACGGTCTACGTCCTCAGGAAGGGGCGCATCAAGTTGTCCGTGCTCTCGGAGTCGGGCAAGGAGTTCGCCATCGATATCTTCCAACCCGGCGACATCTTCGGCGAGTTCGCGCTCGTGGACGACACGACGCGCAGCAACATGGCGCAGGCGCTCGACGAGACGCTGATGTGGGTCTTCGGTAAGCGCGACTTCCTCCGGCTGCTGGAGACGCGCACGAAGCTCGCGATGAACTACATCCGCCTCGTCGGCGGCCGTCGCCGCCGGATGGAGAAGAAGCTCTCCGACATCACGACGAAGGACGTGGCGGCGCGCGTCTGCGAACTGCTCCACGATATCTCGACGACCTCGGCGGCCGCGTCAACGTCGGCGCCCGAGCTGCTCGTCCCGCTCACGCACCAGGACGTGGCGAGTCTCATCGGCGCGTCGCGCCAGACGACCACGACGGTCTTAAACGACCTGGAGCGCCGCGGCATCATCGACCTCGGGCGCGGTTGGATACGCGTCACACACCTCAAAGAGCTACAGGTCTACGTCGGGTCGCTCGCGCTGGCCTGCGCGCAAATTATTTTTCACCACTGTCAGTTGGCTGACATTCTCCTGACGGCCGCTCCCACATAATGTGCCCACATTCGGAGAGCACATCGGCAGTCACCCGATCACGACTTACCACGACGGCCGCTCCCGCTCATCTCGGAATGAACTTCAAGGGGAAGCACTAAAACAACTCGCACGGGACTCTCCCGAGCATGCTTGAGGCGTTTTGCGCTCGCCAAGGCGCTTCGCCACTCGCACGGCAGAGGTCTGTCTGAAATCCGCCGCCGGCCTTCGCTACGGAAGGGGCCGGGGTGGGTGAGCCGAGGTGCGCACGCGCGGGGCGAAAGTCGCGGCGCCCACCCCGCAACAGCAAACAGTTCCGAACACCTACACTAAGGAGAACCTAACAATGAGAACGAGCATAAGCAGGGCGAGGCGGACGCTGCGGCTCGCCGTCTTCGCGGTATCACTCATGTCGGCGGCCACGCTGGCCTTCGGCGCGACGAGCTACGCGAGCGGCGGGGGCGACCTCGGCACTTCGCCCTTCGACTTTACGGACGCCGTCTACCGCTCGCGCGGCATCGTGCCCGAGAACATCGTGCTGCGCGTCGGCGACGCGAGCCGCACCGGCGACTTCCGTATCGACAACACGAACACCGACCCGAACCGCCGCAACGTCCGCACCATCGAGACGACGCCGGGCACGACCGGCTCCAGCGGCCTGACCTACGCCAACATCTTCGGCGTGCTCAACTCGACGAGCTTCGAGCGCAACGCGGCGGGCCAGTTGACCTCGCGCGGCGCGCAAGCCTTTGACACGGCCGAGCGCTTCCGCGTCTTCATCTTCCCGAAGGCGAGCAATGGCTCCATCCTCGACCCCTTCCTCCCGAACAAGCGGCAGGATAATGTCTTCGACACGCGCGACGGCTACTTCTCGAACGACCCGATTGGGATGTGGGTCGCCGTCTGGGTCGTCTACACGCCGAAGGCTTTCACGAACGAGGGGCGCAAGGAGCTGAACCCCATCGCCGCCACCAACGGCCGCGACCTCGACGGCACGCCCATTCTGACGAGCCCTTCGCAACTCGACGGCCTCGCCCAGAAGGGCTTCATCGAGTTCCGCACGCGCCCCGTGGACGACCCCGTCTTCCGCTGGGTCATCTGCCCCCTCCCCGAAGACCCGCGCGACGGTTTCATCCGGCCCGACGCCTTCATCCGCGACGTGCGTCGCTCCGACGGCACGTCCGTCTTCCCGGCCCTCCGTAACAACTTCATCTGCCTCCAGCAGTCGGGCGACTGGTGCGACTAGTACACCGTCAGTCTATTTTTGATGATTAGCTCTTTGACCGGGTATAG
>CAXTSK010000140.1:0-10347 GCA_964246655.1 uncultured Pyrinomonadaceae bacterium | reverse complement strand
ACTGGGGACGCTGAAGCGAACGCCCGATGGAAAAAGGGCGGCCCGCGGGCCGCCGTCGTAAATAATTTTCGGAGAGTTGACGATGCGAGGAAGATTTTTCATCCCGGCGTTGCTGGCGCTCGCGGCCGCCGCCGCGCTGCTCGGCGCGTGCAAGGCGAACGACACGGCGGGGAACGTAAGCGTCACCACGCAGAAGCCGAGCGGGAAGCCCGGCGCGAACACAGCCCACGCCGACGGCGTGCGCCGCGTGACGCCGTCGGAGTTGCAGGCGATGTTGGAGGACGGCAGCGCCGTCGTCTACGACACGCGCGCGAAGATGGCCTACGACGCCGAGCACATCAAGGGCGCGCTCTCGATGCCCTACGACGAGGTCTCGAACCGCGCGGGCGAGCTGCCGAAGGACAAGACGCTCGTCTTCTACTGCACTTGACCGGCCGAACACACCAGCGCCGGTGCGGCGCTCACACTCAAGCAGCAGAAGTCCATCGAAGACGCCGCCGCCCTCCTCGGCGGCATGAACGCCTGGAAGAACGCCGGCCTCGCCACCGAAGGCACAGCCGTGAGCAGTAAGTAGTAAGCAGTGAGCAGTTGATAAGTCTGTCGTGAAGTTTGAAGGCGGCCGGGGCCAAACGTCCCCGACCGCCTTCAATATTTTGCCGCCTACTGCTCACTGCTTATTGCTCACTGCTCACCTTTTCTATTGCCTTGCCGCGCGCGGCTGTGTAAAACTCCGGCCGTCCAAGCCGGCCGCGGGTGAGGCGGCACGTCCCAAAGTCAACAAGCGCAATTCAAAATCTGTCGGGCTGGAGGCAAGACTTTGCTTCGAGGACTCTTCCGCACCAAAAATCTCGACGACATCCTGGCCGCAGCCGGCGGCCCGCAGTTCTCTTTGAAGCGCACGCTCGGCGCCTTCAACATCACGCTGCTCGGCATCGGCGCCATCATCGGCGCGGGCATCTTCGCCACCGTCGGCACCGCGGCCGCGGGCGACGCAGCCCGGCCCGGCGCGGGGCCGAGCTTGATGCTCTCGTTCGTCATCACGGCGGTGGTGTGCGGGTTCACCGCGCTCTGCTACGCGGAGATGGCCTCGATGGTGCCCATCTCGGGCTCGGCCTACACCTACTCCTACTCGACCCTGGGCGAGTTGGTCGCGTGGATCATCGGCTGGGACTTAATCATCGAGTACGCGGTCGGCAACATCGCCGTCGCCATCAGTTGGGCCAACTACTTTCGGACGCTGATGGGGAACCTCGGGGTGGACATCCCCAGTTGGCTCGCCACCGACTACCGCACGGCGATGAAGCTCGCCGAGGCCAACCCGGCCAAGTTCGCCGCGGACTTCGGCGGCGCGCCGCACCTGTTCGGCTACCCGGTCATCTTCAACCTGCTCGCCTTCCTCATCGTCGCCGTCATCACCGTCGTGCTCGTCTGGGGCATCCGCGAGTCGGCCAGCTTCAACGCCGGGATGGTGGTCATCAAGATCATCGTCCTGCTCTTCTTCATCGGCATCGCGCTCTACTACGTCTCGCCGTCGAAGATGACGACGAACTGGGTGCCGTTCCAGCCGAACGGGTGGCGTGGGACATTCACGGGGGCCGCGCTCGTCTTCTTCGCCTACATCGGCTTCGACGCCGTCTCGACCGTGGCCGAGGAGTGCAAGAACCCCGCGCGCGATCTGCCCATCGGCATTATCGCGTCGCTCGTCATCTGCACGGTGCTCTACGTCATCGTCGGCGCGGTCTTCGCCGGGCTCATCCCCTACCCCGAGTTGGTGCAGAAGCTGACGACCGAGCAGGCCGAGCCTTTGACGATGGCGCTCGACCACGTTGCGCCGCCGGGGACGACGTGGCCCTCGACGGTCGTCGCCTTCGGCTCGGTCATCGCGCACACGGCCGTGCTTTTGGTCTTCCAGTTGGGCCAGCCGCGCATCTTCTTCTCGATGGCGCGCGACGGGCTGTTGCCCTCGACCTTCGCCAGCGTCCACCCGCGCTTCAAGACGCCGCACGTGACGACGATCCTGACGGGCGTCTTCGTCGGCGTCTTCGCGGCCTTCGCCTCCATCGACGAGGTCATCGACCTGACGAACATCGGGACGCTCTTCGCCTTCATCCTCGTCTGCGTCGGCATCCCCGTCCTGCGCATGAAAGACCCGAACCGCACGCGGCCGTTCCGCGTGCCTTTGGGGCCGTGGCTTTTGCCGCTGCTCGGCGTCGGCTCGTGCTTCTTCCTGATCTTCTACCTGCCGCCGGCTTCGTGGTGGCGGTTCGTCGGGTGGCTGATGCTCGGCTTCGCCATCTACGTCTCGTACGGCTACACGCGCAGCTCGGTCGGGATGAAGCTGGGGCGGCCCGCACGCACCCCGGCGATGCTCAAGCTGGCGGGGCTCGGCTTCCTCGTCGTCGCGGTCGGCCTCTTCACCATCCCGCACGACCTCGGCCCGCGCCTGCTCATCGAGGCGGCGACGGACGCCGCCGCTGATCGCCACGAGCGCGCCGTCTACGGCCTGCTGATGATTCTCGTCGGGCTCGTCGTCGGCATCGCGGGCACGGTGCTCGGCTCGCGGGGCGGGGCGGAGGAGAGCGTCGAAAGATGAAGGTGCTCGTGCTTGGCGCGGGTCGCATGGGGCTCGGCGCGGCCTACGACCTCGCGCACAACTCCGAGGGCGTGGAGCTGGTGACGGTCGCGGACGTGGACGAGGGCCGCGCCCGCGCCGTCGCCGAGACCTTACGCGACGGACGCGTGCAACCCGCGCAGGTCAACGTCGAAGACCGCGCGCGTGTCGTCGAGCTGATGCGCGAACATGACGCCGCCTTGAGCTGTGTCACGTACTTCCACAACCTCGGGCTGGCGCGCGCGGCCGTCGAGGCGCGGACGCACTTCTGCGACCTCGGCGGCAACAACACGGTCGTGGACGCGGAGCTGGCTTTGGACGAGGAGGCGCGCGCGGCCGGAGTCAACGTCGTCCCCGACTGCGGCCTCGCGCCCGGCATGGTCTCCGTGCTCGCCGCGCACGGCGCCGCGCGCTTCGAGCAGTTGGACGAGATACACATCCGCGTCGGCGGCCTCCCGCAGCAACCCCGCCCGCCGCTCGACTACCAGATCGTCTTCTCGGTCGAAGGGCTCATCAACGAGTACGTCGAGCGTGCGCGCGTCATACGCGACGGGGAGTTAATCGAAGTCGAGTCGATGACCGAGTTGGAAGCGCTCGACTTCCCCGAGCCCTACGGCCGTATGGAGGCGTTCCAGACCTCGGGCGGCACCTCGACGCTGCCCGAAACGTTTCTCGGCAAGGTCAGGGAACTCGACTACAAGACCATCCGCTACCCCGGCCACTGCGAACGCTTCAAGCTCCTCATCGACCTCGGCCTCGCTTCGAGCGACGCGGTCGAAGTCGGCGGCGCGTCCGTCCCGCCGCGCAGGCTCCTCGGCGAACTGCTCAACCGGCGCCTGCCCGCGGACGAGCCCGACCTCGTCTTCATCCGACTCGAATTCGCCGGCCGGCTCGCAAACGGGGGCGGCGCGAAGCGCCTGCGCTACGACATCATCGACCGCTTCGACCCGCGCACCGGCCTCTCCGCCATGCAGCGCACCACGGCCTTCCCCGCCTCCCTCGTCGCGCAGATGATGGCGCGCGGCGAGACGACCCGCCGCGGCGCCGTCCCGCAGGAGCGCTGCATCCCGTCCGAAGCCTTCGTCAAAGCACTGGCCGCGCGCGGCATTCGTATCGACGAATCTTTCCCGGGTTAAGGCAGACACACGAAGGGCGGGAGGTTGTTCGTCCCTCCCGCCCTTCGGCGACCCATGCTCGTGGCTGTGTTTACCGGACGACGGCGCTGAGCGTCATGCCGGGAATCAACCGCTCGATCTGCATGAGCGGCTGGTTGGTGCTGTTGGTCCGGACGAGGGCGCCTTCGGGCACGCGCACCGTGACGGCGCGACCGGTCTCCTGCTCGCGCACTTCGACGGTGCGCGCCCGCAGGTCGATGCTCTGGATGACGCCGCTCAGGGCGCGCGGCTTGTTGCCGCTGCTCTTGGCCGAGGCGCTCACGACGCCGCCGGCGAGTGCGGCGAGCAGTGCGAGGCCGAGGGCGACGCGCTGAATCTTCTTCATAACACTACTCCTTCTTCGGGGCGGCCGAGCGGCCGCCGCCGTCTATCTATGTATGTATGATGGCTATAAGCCAGTCTCCCCCGGCGCTGCCGCGGGCCGACGCGCGGGGCGGCGCAGTTGCCGCCTCACACCTATACGCGGGGCCACGCGCCGGGAAGGATCAGCCGAGCGCGAGAAAGTTTGAAGAGAGTTAACCGAAGGGTGAAGGGCCGCGAGAGGTAAGGGCAGGCTGACTCAAATGAACAATTCCGCCGAGACGTGAAAAAATTCCGCCAGAGCTTTCGCCTGCGCTTTGCTCACACCTCGCTTGCCGTTTATAACTTCGGAGGCAACGCCCTTGGACTTGAATATGTGCAACAGGTCACTTTGCTTAAGGCTCCGCGCCGCCATCAATTCCTTAAGAATTTCGTGCGGCGCTGCCCCCCCGAGATGATAAAAATCTCGCTCGAATTGCTGGATAAGCTGCACAAGCAGCTTCAGCAAAGTGTCTTCTTCAGGCGTGCGGCGCGCGCCTTTATCAATCAGCTTCTCGGTTTCGCGCAATAGCCGCTCGTTCTCCTCCTCCGTCTCGATTCGGACGGGGAGCACTTTGGCTAGCAGCCTACCGTATCTCAGCGGGTTGATTTCAGCCGCCGCAGTCCTTCTTCCATTTTTCTTTGTCGTATTCAGCATGGGTCAAAACTCTCTTGATTTGTACGGTCTGTATTGGATAATCAATCTTCGTAATGAGCCCGTACTTATTGCCTTTGATATTAAACACTGTGCAGGAGCCGACGGCATCAGCATGCGGGTAAGTTTTCTTAACATCTACTATACTTTTCCAATCCGTTCCGCCCGCGATTATCAACCATGAATCTAATGAAGATGCGGCGTCCGGATGCTGCCTCTTAGCTAGAACAATTACTGGGTGTCCGATGACAGAGTTCATTTGAATAACCATCCTTTGATACAGTTTTGTTCTGATATGGGTAATTCATTTAAAAGCCCCTTTGACTGTTAATCGGCCATAGGTTCTCATAAAGAGAACTGGCGGTCAAGCGGCTCTGTCAGTCGTTTACTTTCTTCTCGGCCGGAGGAACAGAACAGATGAACGCACTTCCGATCATCGTCGGCGCGCTGTGCGTGATGGCGATTGCGTACAGGTACTACTCGGCGTTCCTCGCCGCAAAGGTGCTGGCGTTGGACGAGTCGGCGCCCGTGCCGTCGGAGACGATGTACGACGGGCACAACTACTACCCGACGAACAAGTGGGTGCTGTTCGGCCACCACTTCGCGGCCATCTCGGGCGCGGGGCCGCTGATCGGGCCGGTGCTGGCGGCGCAGTTCGGTTTTTTGCCGGGGCTGCTCTGGCTCGTCATCGGCGTCTGCCTGGGCGGAGCCGTCCACGACTTCATGATTCTCGCGGCGAGCGTGCGACGGAAGGGGAAGTCTCTGGCCGAGATCGCGCGCACCGAGATAAGCCCTCTGTCGGGACTGGTCGCGGGCGTCGCGATCCTCTTCATCGTCGTCATCGCGCTCGCGGGCCTCGGCCTCGTCGTCGTGAACGCTTTGGCCGAGTCGCCGTGGGGCACATTCACGGTCGGCTTCACCATCCCGCTCGCGCTCCTGATGGGGCTCTACATGTACCGCTTCCGCGTCGGGCGCATCCGCGAGGCGAGCGCCCTCGGCGTCGCCGGGCTCTTCCTCGCCGTCATCGCGGGCGGCTGGGTCGCGGATTCGAGTTGGGCGCCGTCGTTCACCTTCTCGAAGAACACCATCACGGTGTTGATGGCCGCCTACGGCTTCGTCGCGTCGGTGCTGCCCGTGTGGATGCTCCTGTGCCCGCGCGACTACCTGTCATCGTATTTGAAGATTGGCACCGTCGCCTTCCTCATCCTCGGCGTCATCCTCGTCCACCCGAATCTGAACATGCCGGCGTGGACGCCGTTCGTGTCGGGCGGCGGCCCTGTCATCCCGGGCAAGGTCTACCCGTTCGTCTTCATCACCATCGCGTGCGGCGCCATCAGCGGCTTCCACGCGCTCATCGCGTCGGGCACGACGCCGAAGATGATGAAGAAGGAGACGGACGCGCGGATGATCGGCTACGGCGGGATGCTGATGGAGGGCGTCGTCGGCGTCGTCGCGCTCATCGCCGCGACCTCGCTCTTCCCCGGCGACTACTTCGCCATCAACACCGCGCAGACGACGCCCGCGCAGCAAGTCCGCTACACACAGATGGTCGAGACGCACACGGCCGAGGGCTTCGACTTGCAGCCGAAGGAGATTGACCGGCTCGAAGCCGAGTCGGGCGAGAAGAATTTAAGAGGGCGGACGGGCGGCGCGGTCACGCTCGCGCTCGGGATTGCGAAAATCTTCGACGGCATCCCGGGGCTCGCGGGCCTGATGAAGTACTGGTATCACTTCGCCATCATGTTCGAGGCGCTCTTCATCCTGACGACCATCGACACGGGGACGCGCGTCGCGCGCTTCCTCGTCGGCGAGTTTTTGGGTCGCTTCTATCGAAAGCTGGAAGAGCCGACGTGGATGCCGGGCGCGTTCCTGACCACGGCGCTCGTCGTCGCGGGCTGGGCGGCGTTTATCTGGTCGGGGTCGATCTCGACCATCTGGCCCATGTTCGGCATCGCCAACCAACTCCTGGCGGCCGTCGCGCTCTGCGTCGCCACGACCGTCATCGTCAACTCGGGTCGCGCCCGCTACGCCTGGACGACCATCGTCCCGCTCACCTTTGTCGCAATAACAACACTCGTCGCGGGCTGGAAGTCGATCACCGACAACTTCTGGCCGCTCGCGCAGAAGCCCGAGACCGCCGCGCAGGGCTACATCAACACGGCGCTGACGGCGGTGCTCATGGCCGCGGCCGTCATCATCATCTTCGACTCCGTCCGCCGCTGGACGCGCGGCCGCCGCGCCCCCGTCGAGACGGTCAGCCCCTCGCCCGTCCCGACCGCCGGCTGACTTAAATTGCGGAATGCGGATTTCGGATTGCGGATTGGAAAACCGGATGCCTTCCAATCCGCAATCCGCAATCCGCATTCCGCAATCGGTCGGTTCCGTCTTTGAACTTTCCGGCTTTTTCGGCGATAATGCCCCTCTTTTAGCGAGACCACAAAAACGGGTCTGTGCGAACAAGGAGCACGTCCTCCCGTGCGACTGTAGGAGTCGAACGCGCGCGTGCAGTAAGGCGGCCCCCGCCCCCGAGGGCGTTTCACTCGCCATATTTCAGACGAACACAGGAAAGGAATCGTTCAACTTGTCTAAGATGTTATCGCCGAGTATGTCAAAGGGGCTGCTCCGCTTGTTAACCGTTCTCTTCGCGCTCGCCGCGTTCTCGACCTCGGTGCTGGCGCAGGGCGAGGGACGCGGCGCCGGCAGCGGCGCGCAGACCGGCCGCCACCCCGGCGGCGAGGCCAACCTGCTCCTGCCCGACCTCTCCACGCAGCACTTCCTCGGCGTGGACGGCCACACGCTGCTGCTCGTCGGGCTGGTGGTCTGCGTGCTGGGTTTGGCCTTCGGCCTCGCCATCTTCACGCAGTTGAAGAACCTGCCCGTCCACCGCTCGATGCGCGAAATCTCGGAGCTGATCTACGAGACCTGCAAGACCTACCTCGTCACGCAGGGCAAGTTCATCATGATCCTGTGGCTCTTCATCGGGGCCATCGCCGGACTCTACTTCGGCTTCCTCGCCGAGACGGTCAACGACAATGGGACGGTCGCGCACGGCTTCCCGGCCTTCAAGGTTGTCGTCATCCTGCTCTTCAGCCTCGTCGGCATCGCGGGCTCGTACGGCGTCGCGTGGTTCGGCATCCGCGTCAACACGTTCGCCAACTCGCGCACGGCCTTCGCCTCGCTCGAAGGGCGGCCGTACCCGATCTACGCGATTCCTCTGAAGGCGGGCATGTCCATCGGCATGATGCTCATCTCGGTCGAGCTGCTCATCATGCTCTGCATCCTGCTCTTCATCCCGAGGGATTACGCCGGCCCCTGCTTCATCGGCTTCGCCATCGGCGAGTCCTTGGGCGCGGCGGCGCTCAGAATCGCGGGCGGCATCTTCACGAAGATCGCCGACATCGGCTCCGACCTGATGAAGATCGTCTTCGGCATCAAGGAGGACGACGCGCGCAACCCGGGCGTCATCGCCGACTGCACGGGCGACAACGCGGGCGACTCGGTCGGCCCGTCGGCCGACGGCTTCGAGACCTACGGCGTGACGGGCGTCGCGCTCATCACCTTCATCCTGCTCGCGGTGCCGCGCGCCGAGATTCAGGTGCAGCTCCTCGTCTGGATTTTCGTGATGCGCGTGATGATGATCGTGGCCTCGGCCGCCGCCTACTTCCTCAACGAGGCGGTGGCTAAGTCGCGCTACGCCAAGGCGTCGGTGATGAACTTCGAGGCGCCGCTCACCTCGCTCGTCTGGGTCACGTCGATTATCTCGGTCGTCATCACCTACATCGTCTCGTACCTGATGATCCCGAACCTCGGCGACGGCACGCTCTGGTGGAAGCTCTCGACCATCATCACCTGCGGGACGCTCGCGGGCGCGGTCATCCCCGAGCTGGTCAAGGTCTTCACCTCGACCGAGTCGAGCCACGTCAAGGAGGTCGTCACCTCCTCGCGCGAGGGCGGCGCCAGCTTGAACATCCTGTCGGGGCTCGTCGCCGGCAACTTCTCGGCCTACTGGATCGGCATCGCCATCACGGCCCTGATGGCCATCGCCTACGTCTTCAGCACGTACGGCCTGGGCACGCTGATGATTGCGCCCGCAGTCTTCGCCTTCGGCCTCGTCGCCTTCGGCTTCCTCGGCATGGGGCCGGTGACGATTGCCGTGGACTCCTACGGCCCGGTGACGGACAACGCGCAGTCGGTCTACGAGCTGTCGCTCATCGAGCAGGTGCCGAACATCCACGAGGAACTCAAGCGCGACCACGGCGTCACGGCCAACTTCGAGCGCGCCAAACACCTCCTCGAAGAGAACGACGGGGCGGGCAACACCTTCAAGGCGACGGCCAAGCCCGTGCTCATCGGCACGGCCGTGGTCGGCTCGACGACGATGATCTTCTCGATCATCCAAGTGCTGCGCGGCGAGGCGCTCGCGGGCGCGACGCGCGCTTCGCTCTCGGAGGCGCAGGGGCTCGCGACCTTCTACGAGAACCTGTCGCTCCTCAACCCGCTCTTCCTGCTCGGGCTCGTCACGGGCGGCGCGATCATCTACTGGTTCACGGGCGCCTCCACGCAGGCGGTGACGACCGGCGCCTACCGCGCCGTCGAGTTCATCAAGAACAACATCCGCCTGGACGAGACGGTCACGAAGGCCAACGTCGAGGACTCGAAGAAGGTGGTCGAAATCTGCACGCAGTACGCGCAGAAGGGGATGTTCAATATCTTCCTGACGGTCTTCTTCGCCTCGCTCGCGTTCGCGTTCGTTGACCCGTACTTCTTCATCGGCTACCTCATCTCCATCGCGCTCTTCGGGCTCTACCAGGCCATCTTCATGGCGAACGCGGGCGGCGCGTGGGACAACGCGAAGAAGATCGTCGAGGTCGAGCTGAAGGAGAAGGGCACCCCGCTGCACGACGCGTGCGTGGTGGGCGACACCGTGGGCGACCCGTTCAAGGACACCTCGTCGGTGGCGATGAACCCGGTCATCAAGTTCACGACGCTCTTCGGCCTGCTCGCGGTCGAGCTGGCGCTGTCGGTCTTCCGCAGCCGCGGCGACCACACGCTCAACTACCTGCTGGCCGCGGCCTTCTTCGTCGTCTCGGCCTACTTCGTCTACCGCTCGTTCTACGGCATGCGTATCGTCTCGGGGCGCGGCGTGCCCACGCGCGAGATGGGGAGCGACCGGGAAGGACTCTCGGGCCGCCAGCTCGAAGGCGGCGCGCCAACCTCGGCGCGGCCGGCGTCGAGCGCGGCGGCGCGGGGCCAGGGTGGGGGAATGGGGGGAGGGGGGGGGGGGGGGTGGGGGGGGGGGGGGGTGGGGGCGCCCCCCGCGGCCGAGGATGCCGGCGATCAGCAGCACGCCGTACGCGCTGATGCCGGAAGCCCAGCCGTTGGCGATGGAGAGCGGGAGGGTGTCCATGTCAGGAGGGAAGGTCCCCAAGCGCCCCGCACTCGGATCCTCACCAGGCTCGGCGGTGGACGACCTCGTCGATCGGGCGGTGTCCGCGCTTCAGCGACGGCGAGCGCCGGTCGGGCGCCCGGTAGCCGACGGAGACGCAGCCGATCGGCGTGTACTCCCC